>JAGTVE010000001.1 GCA_018224485.1 Thioalkalivibrio sp.
CGCGGTGATCAACACGCTGATGGGCATGGCGGTGGACCTGGAGCGGCGCGAGGCGGTGATCGGCAACAACCAGGGCGGGCTCTCCGGCCCGGCGATCAAGCCGATCGCCCTGCTGAAGGTGCATCAGGTCCACCAGGTCGCGGGTCCGCACGGCATCCCGATCATCGGGCAGGGCGGCGTGCTGAACGCGCGCGATGCGCTGGAGTTCCTGATCGCCGGCGCCAGCGCGGTGGGTGTGGGCACGGGGCTGTTCTACGATCCGCTGTGCCTGCCGAAGATCCTGGACGGCATGAGCGACTACCTCGACCGCCACGGCATCGCCCGCATCAGCGACCTCACCGGTAGCCTGCGCCTGCACGGCCACATCTCCGCCTGCGACCTCCCGCCTGTTTCGGGTTGATGTGAAATTCGCGCATTCTCCCCTCTCCCGCTTGCGGGAAGGGAGATTTTCATCCTTCACGGCGGCGCGTGCCGGGGTGATCGTCAGTGCACCTCCGGCTGGTCGAGGCCGAGTTCCTGTATCTTTCGGGTGAGGGTGTTGCGGCCCCAGCCGAGAAGCGCGGCGGCCTGCTGCCGGTGACCGTCGGTCATGCTCAGCGCCTCCAGGATCAGGGTCCGCTCGAATTGCGGCTGCACCACGGACAGCAGGTCGCGGGAGCCCGCGCGCCAGTGAGCCCGCGCCCGCTCGGCGAGGTCGCTGGTCCAGTCTCGGGCCGGCCGGGCCGGACTCGCTTGCGCCGCGGCGGACTGGACCGGCTGACTCCGCAGTTCCGGGGGCAGGTCCTCGAGGTGCACCTCCCGGCCCGAGGCCATCACGGTCAGCCAGCGGCAGGTGTTCTCCAGCTGCCGCACATTGCCCGGCCAGCGCATCCCCTGGAGCTCGGCCATCACCTCGGGGCGCATCACCTTGGCATCGACGCCCAGGTCGCGCGCGGCCTCCTGCATGAAGTGACGGGTCAGCAGCGGAATGTCCTCCGGCCGGTCGCGCAGCGCCGGCACCTGGATGCGGATCACGTTCAGGCGGTGGAAGAGGTCCTCGCGGAACAGGCCGGCCGTCACGCGGTCCTCGAGGTTCTGGTGCGTGGCGGCGATGATGCGCACGTCCACGCGGATCGGCGTGTGGCCGCCGACCCGGTAGAAGGTGCCGTCGGAAAGCACCCGCAGCAGCCGCGTCTGGAGGTCGAAGGGCATATCCCCGATCTCGTCCAGGAAGAGCGTGCCGCCGTCGGCCTGCTCGAACCGGCCCTTGCGGCCCTGGCTGGCGCCGGTGAAGGCGCCCCGCTCGTGCCCGAAGAGTTCGCTCTCCAGCAGATCCTTCGGAATCGCGGCCGTGTTCAACGCGATCAGCGGCTGCTTGGCCCGCGGGCTGTGCTGGTGCAGCGCCCGGGCAACCAGCTCCTTGCCGGTGCCGGATTCACCGTTCACCAGCACGGTGATGTTGGAGCGGGAGAGCCGCCCGATCGCGCGGAACAGCTCCTGCATCGCCGGTGCCTCGCCGATCAGGGCCGTGGGGGCGGCGCTGTCGGCAACGCTGCCTGACGACAGGCTCTCGCGGCGAGCCTGAAGCGCGCGCTGCACGAGCCCGACCGCCTCCTCGAGGTCGAAGGGCTTGGGGAGGTACTCGAAGGCGCCGGTCTGGTAGGCGGAGACCGCGCTTTCGAGGTCCGAGAACGCGGTCATGATGATCACCGGCGGCGGATCAGGCTGTTCGCGCAGCCGCGCGAGGAAGTCCAGCCCGTTCAGGCCCGGCATGCGCACGTCCGCGAGTATCGTGTCGGGGGTGTCGCCTTCCTCCAGCGCGCTCCAGGCCGAGTCGGCCGATTCGAAGCCGCGGACCTCCAGCCCGGCGCGGTTCAGGGCCCGCTCCAGGACCCAGCGGATCGAATCGTCGTCGTCGACGACCCAGATGTTCGCGTTCATGGCTCGCCCTCCAGCGGCAGCAGCACGTCGAAATCGGTGCGGCCCGGGCGGGACTGGCACTCGATCAGGCCGTGATTGAGCTGCATCAGGCTCTGTGCGATCGGAAGACCGAGGCCGGTGCCCGATGCCCGGCCGGTCACCATCGGAAAGAAGATGCGCTCGCGAATCTCCTCCGGGATTCCCGGCCCGTTGTCGCGCACCCGCAGGAGGGCGACCAGTCGGTGGCGCTGTCCGGAGATCGTGTACTGGCGCAGAATCCGCGACATCAGCCAGATCTCGCCGTGATCACCGAGGGCCTGGATCGCGTTCTGCACCACGTTGAGCAGGGCCTGCACCAGCATGTCGCGATCGACCAGCAGGTCCGGGATGCTGGGGTCATAGTCGGCGTTGATCCTAAGGCCCAGCGGCAGCTGCACGCTGACCAGTCCGCGGACGTGCTCCATCACCTCGTGAGCGTTCACCCGTTCGCGCCGCGGCATGTTGCTGGGCCCCAGCATGCGATCCACGAGGCTGCGCAGCCGGTCGGCCTCGCGGATGATGATCCGTGTGTATTCGTGGAGCGAAGGATCGTCCAGTTCGCTGGCCAGCAGCTGCGCGGCACCGCGCAGGCCACCCAGCGGGTTCTTGATCTCGTGGGCCAGGCCGCGCGTCACCGCGCGGGTGATGGCCTGCTGCTGGCGCAGCTGGTCCTCGCGCGTGATGCGCTGGTGGCGATCGATGGCCGTGAGTTCCACCAGCAGCCGCCCTTCCGAATCCTCCCCCTGCAGCGGCGATATCATCAGGTCGGCCAGGAATTCGGGTGCGCGCAGCGGCCGCATACTGCGTGCCCGCAGCGAGACGCGCTGACCCTCGTCGAGCACCCGCTCAAGCTGGTGGGTGAGATTGCGGTCCAGCGTCAGCCAGTGTCCCAGCGATCCCCCGACCACCCGGTCGCGGCTCAGGCCGAGCAGTATCTCGGCGGCACTGTTGATCGCGAGCAGACGGAGCTGCCCGTCGGTCACCAGTACCGCGGTGGCGAGTTCATCCAGCCACTGGCAGGGGACCGGGATCGTCGGGGCCGGCAGGGAATTGGCGGTCATCGACAGGCCAAAAGCAGGAATTGCGCCAGCGTGCCGCGGCCTCGCGCCTCGACCCAATGGTGCGGCCCCATTCGCGGGTGATGTGGGTCATACGGGTTCATCGGTAGCCTGATGCTCAGGAATGCTCCGCCGTTGAGGAACGCGATGCCGACCACACCACAAGGGCACGGGCCAACCCTTAGCGCGCGGGGCGCGCTCCTGCGCGTCCCGGCCCCGTAGGAGCGCGCCCCGCGCGCGAACAGGGCTGCGAGATCGGCATGAAGATCACGACGGGAGAAGCATAGCACCAAATTGGTGCGAATATCGCCTAAGCGCACCAAGTTGGTGCTCAGGATAGAGGGTTCTCCGCCCGGCCAAAAGCCTTTTCTCAGTCGCCGGCGGCTTCTTCGCCAGGCTCGGTCACCGTATCCGGTGTCACTGACTGCTCCGGGACGGACTCGGCGTCATCGGCCTGAGGGGAATCGCCCATTGGCGGGCGAATCTCGACCGGCTTCGCGCGACGGTCTGATGGCGGGCTGTCCCCGAAGTGGACGGTGCCTTCCGCGTCCACCCAGCGATAGATTCCTGTGGCGTTGGCGGCACCGGGCAGGGTCAGGGCCAGCAGCAGCACCGTCACGGCCGCGGAGGGTCGCATCTTCAGGGGGTTTCCAGTCACCATTGGAAGAGGATCCACTGTGGAGGAACGAAATCCGGCCCAAGCCCGCGCCGGCGGGTGTCCAGCGTGCCATCGCCGGTCGTATCGACGAGGTAGTAGGGGCGCCCCACCCTCGGCATCACTTCCACCATGAACAGGCGTCCTGCGACCCGGTATTCGCGGATGAGGCCGTCCGGGCGCTCGATCAGCGTGATATCGGCCTCCTCGAGCATCTGCAGCTGGCGCGCCCGCTCGTCCATCACCGGCGGCGGCGCATCCTCGTCGATGTCGGGGGGTGGCGGCGCGTCGGGCCAGTCCCGGGGCTGGGCGCCGGCGGAGGCAATCAACGCGAACAGGGCGATGGCCACGAGCCAAGGTCGATACCGGCACCGACCGCGCAGGGCCATGGTCGTCGCACGCCCGCCCCGTTGCGCGGAGCCGGCGCCGCGGTGCCTGAGGGCAGTGGCCTGTACGGCCATGCCGTGCTGTCCCCGTTTCGTCCGCATCTGGCGCTAGAGCTCCATCAGGCGTTGCTTTTCCTCGGCCGACGGTTCGAAGCTGCGCTTCTCGTAGTGCTCGAAGATCGCGTCAACGGCCGCCTCCGGGGTATCCACCAACGAGTATAGCTTCAGATCCTTGCGCGAGATCGTGCCGTGCTCAACCAGCGTGGTCTCGAACCAGTCCAGCAGGCCGCGCCAGTAGCTGCTGCCCACCAGCACGATCGGGATGCGCCGGGACTTGCCGGTCTGCACCAGCGTCAGGATCTCGGCGAGCTCGTCCAGCGTGCCAAAGCCGCCCGGCAGCACCACGTAGGCCGATGCGTATTTCACGAACATCACCTTGCGTGCGAAGAAGTGCCGGAAGCCGAGCCCGATGTCCTGGTACTCGTTCGCAAGCTGCTCGTGGGGCAACTGGATGTTCAGCCCGATGCTCGGCGACTTGCCAGAGAAGGCGCCCTTGTTGGCCGCCTCCATGATGCCGGGCCCGCCGCCACTGACCACCGCGAAGCCGGCATTCGAGAGCTGCCGGGCCAGTTCCTCGGCAAGTTCGTAATCGGGATGCCCCGGCGGAATCCGCGCGGAGCCGAACACGCTCACCGAGGGCTTGATGCGCGCCAGCCGTTCGAAGCCTTCGACGAACTCGGCCATGATCTGGAAGATCTTCCAGCTCTCCCGGGTCAGCTCGGAGTCGTCGATCGGTGCGAGCCCGGGGTGGTCACCCCGCTCGCGCCAGTCCTTTCGGGGGTCGTGGTCCTGGCTCATCGCCTCAACCTGAACTCGCGCCAAGCGCGCTCGGGGTTACCCTTGCCGGCCCGAAGCACAGGGATCCGGGGGCGGGAGTGATCATGGAGCCATGCGACCGTCCATCGCCTCTCCGGGTGTCGTGTATTGCCATGACCGTTAGCGTAACCCTGCCGGGCCATCGCGAACAGCCCCGCGGGGGCGGCACGGATTCGCGGCCCGTATGGCTGCGCAGTACACTGGCCTGCCACACCAATCACAATTGCCCGCATGAGCGATGAAGCCCCACTGGTCCTGGTGGATGGTTCGTCCTACCTGTATCGCGCCTTTCATGCGCTGCCGCCGCTGACGGCGGCCGACGGTCAGCCCACCGGCGCCCTCTACGGGGTCGTGAACATGCTGCGCAAGCTGCGTGCGGACTACGCACCGCGGCGCATGGCCGTGGTCTTCGACGCCCCCGGCAGGACCTTTCGCGACGACCTGTACGAGGCCTACAAGGCCAACCGCCCGGCGATGCCCGAGGAGCTGTCCGTGCAGGTCGAGCCGCTGCACGAGCTGATCCGG
This sequence comes from Thioalkalivibrio sp., assembly GCA_018224485.1. Taxonomy (GTDB): domain Bacteria; phylum Pseudomonadota; class Gammaproteobacteria; order Ectothiorhodospirales; family Ectothiorhodospiraceae; genus Thioalkalivibrio. The sequence goes on from JAGTVE010000001.1 coordinate 5,439, forward strand.
GCCATGGGGCTGCCGCTGCTGTGCATCGCCGGCGTGGAGGCCGACGACGTGATCGCGACACTGGCCGAGCAGGCGCGGGAGCGGGGGGAGCCAGTGGTGATCTCCACCGGCGACAAGGACCTCGCGCAACTGGTCGACACCGGTGTGACCCTGGTCAACACGATGACCGGCACCGTGCTCGACCCGGAGGGTGTGCGCGCGAAGTTCGGTGTGGGCCCGGAGCAGATCGTCGACTACCTGAGCCTGGTCGGTGACAGCGTCGACAACGTGCCCGGCGTGGACAAGGTGGGCCCGAAGACGGCCGCGAAGTGGATCGGCCAGTATGGCAGCCTGGACGCGGTGCTGGCGAATGCCGATGTCATCGGCGGCAAGGTCGGGGAGAACCTGCGCGCGGCAAGCGGCCGGCTGCCGTTGTCGCGCGAGCTGGTCACGGTGCGTCGCGACGTGGACCTCGGGATCGACGAGCACGAATTGACCCTCGCCGAGCCGGATATCGCGCGCCTGCGCGAACTCCTCACCCGCTTCGGATTCCGGCGCTGGCTCGACGAACTCGAGCCCGCCGGCGCCGAGACTCCGGGCGCCGACAGCGCGATCGGCGGCGTGCCCGGCGCCGAATACCGGGCCGTGCGCAGCCCGGAGGCCCTGGATGCGCTGCTGGAACGGCTGGAGGCGGCCGAACTGGTGGCCTTCGACACCGAGACCACCAGCCTCGAATACATGCAGGCCCGGCTGGTCGGCCTGTCGTTCAGCCTCGAGCCCGGGAGCGGCTGGTACCTGCCGCTGGCACACCGGGGCGAGGACGCCGAACCACAGCTGGACCTGGAGCGGACCCTCGAGCGCCTGCGTCCCTGGCTGGAGTCCGCGCGGCACGCGAAGCTCGGTCATCACCTGAAGTACGACCGCAACGTGCTCGCCAATCACGGCATCCGGCTGGACGGCATCCGGGAGGACACGATGCTCGAGTCCTACGTGCTGGACGCCGGCGCGAACCGCCACGACCTGGACAGCCTCGCCGAGCGGCACCTGGGCCACCGGACCATCACCTACGAGGACGTGGCCGGCAAGGGCGCAAAGCAGATCCCCTTCGCCGAGGTGCCGATCGAGCGCGCGACGGAATATGCCGCCGAAGACGCGGAGGTCTGCCTGCGGCTGCACGAAGCCCTGGCGCCTCGCCTGGCCGGCGCGGACGGGCCGCGCTCGATATACCGCGAGATCGAGATGCCGCTGGTGCCCGTACTCTCGGACATGGAACGCACCGGTGTCCGGGTTGACACCGAACTGTTGCGCGTACAGAGCGCGGAGCTGCTCGAGCGCATGCAGGAGGTCGCGGAGCTGGCCTTCGCGGAGGCCAGCGGCGCGTTCAACCTGGGATCGCCGAAACAGATACAGGAGATCCTCTACGACCGGCTCGGTCTTCCGGTGCTGCGGCGCACGCCCAAGGGCCAGCCCTCCACCGCGGAGGACGTGCTCGAGCAGATGGCGGCCGAGTTTCCGCTGCCCCGGCTGATCCTCGAGCACCGCGGCCTGAGCAAGCTGCGCAGCACCTACACCGAGCGGCTGCCCGAACGGGTCGATCCCGCCACCGGGCGCGTGCACACCTCCTATCACCAGGCGGTCGCGGCCACCGGCCGCCTGTCCTCCTCCGACCCGAACCTGCAGAACATCCCGGTGCGCACCGCCGAGGGCCGCCGCATCCGCCAGGCCTTCATCCCGGAGGACGGGACGCTGCTGCTGGCCGCCGACTACTCCCAGATCGAGCTGCGCATCATGGCCCACCTGTCGGGAGACCATGGTCTGCGTGCGGCCTTCGAGGCCGGCGAGGACATCCATCGCGCGACCGCGGCCGAGGTCTTCGGCGCGGAGTCGCCGCAGGCGGTGACCGCGGAGCAGCGCCGTGCCGCCAAGGCGATCAACTTCGGGCTGATCTACGGGATGTCCGCGTTCGGCCTCGCGCGCAACCTGGGCATCGACCAGGGCCATGCCCGGGAGTACATCGAGCGCTATTTCACGCGCTACCCGGGCGTGCACGAGTACATGGAGACCGCCCGCCGGACCGCGCGCGAGCAGGGCTACGTGGAGACCCTGTTCGGGCGGCGGCTCTACCTTCCGGAGATCGGTAGCCGTAACGCGGCCCGCCGGGCCCAGGCCGAGCGTGTTGCGATCAACGCGCCGATGCAGGGCACCGCGGCGGACATCATCAAGCGGGCGATGCTGAAGGTCTCGGCGGGTCTCGAGCGTGATCGCCTGCCGGCGCGCATGATCATGCAGGTCCACGACGAACTGGTGCTCGAGGTGAGCAGGGATGCGGTCGCAGAGGTGCGCTCTGCGGTGATCGCGGACATGGCGGGCGCCGCGAACCTCTTGGTGGAGCTGGTGGTCGATGTCGGTGTCGGAGAGAACTGGGATGCGGCCCACTGAGAGGACCCCTTTGGAATGAGTACGCGGACGACGAACACTGGCAGGCGGCTCACCCGCCTGATGCCCTGGCTCGCGGGCCTGGCAGCCCTCGGCGCCTTGTGGGTCTGGGCCGACCGGCTCGTCCCCGGCGGGGATGCGGCAGGGCTTCTGGTGGTGTCGCCGGAGGACTGCGATCTGAACCGGCGGGCCTGCACGGCTGACCTGCCGTCGGGCGGGCAGGCGCTGCTCGATCTGGAACCCAGACCGATGCCCACGCTGGAGCCGCTCGCGGTCACGCTGCAGCTGACGGGGCAGGATCCGGAGTGGGTGGAGCTGGATCTGACGGGTGTGGAGATGTACATGGGTTTCAATCGCGCACGCCTCGAACGCGTCGCGCCCGGAAGCTACCGCGGCGAAGCGATGCTGCCGGTCTGCGCGAGCGAATCGATGACCTGGGCCGCAACCCTGCTGCCCGAGGGTGCAGCGGAACAAGGCCAGGTGCAGTTCCGCTTCGTCACCCGGCGCTAATGATCATCGTGCACGGGTGCGATCCCACACGACGAAAGCTCCTTCCCCTGCTTGCGGGGGAGGGGTGGGGGGCGGCGCTGGCCCCGGCCCTCACCCCGGGCCCCTCTCCCGCCAGCGGGAGAGTGCGCGATTTTCGCGCCAATGGGTCACGTACGCCGCTACCGCGGGCGGTCCGCGCAATCCATTGAATCCTTGAGGGATCTCGGGTCCCTCGGTTGACTGCCTCTGGCGGAACTTTCCGACTGGTGCCGCGTCACAGGTACAGGCGCTACCCCTAGCGCCTCCCGCTTCCCTCCCTGAGCGGGACGGTTCCGGCCCCCCCTGCCGGAACCCCTCTTGCCCCGGCCATCCCCCTGTGGCCGGGGCATTTTTTTGTGGACGGTTTTTTTGCAGGAGGAGAGCCCTCTCGGCCATTGGGCGCCGGGGGATGTCTGGCGGCCCAAGGTGCTCGACCGGGCTCCCTGTAGGAGCGAGCCTGCTCGCGAACGCGCTGCAGGCGCGCCAGAGGTCGGGGAGAATGGGCAACCCAACGCCGATTCGCGTGCGAGGCACGCTCCCACACGGCCGCCGGGGGCGATCGCCCAGGGGGCTGGCCTGCTGCCATTAATCCTGCCCAGGGGTGCTGTCCAGCCACTCCAGCAGCAGCCCCTGGAGGTCCTCCACGCCGTCGCGCTTCAGCGCGGAGAAGGTCTGCAGCGTTGCCTCCAGTCCCAGTGCCTCCAGCCCGCGGCGGGCCAGCAGCAGCTGTCGACCGGCCTCGTTCCGGGAGACCTTGTCCGCCTTGGTGAGGACCACGTGCAGCCGTCGCGGCCGCGCCGCGAGCCAGTCCAGCAGGGCCCGGTCGAGGTCGGTCATCGGCCGGCGGATGTCCATGATCAGCACCAGGCCGACCAGACTTCGACGCTCGCGGAGATACTCACCAATCAGGCGGTCCCAGTGGGCGCGCTGGGCGGGCGGGACCCGGGCATAGCCGTATCCGGGCAGATCGATCAGGCGCTGCCTGCCGTCTGGCTGCAGCCGGAAGACGTTGATTTCCTGGGTGCGGCCCGGCGTCCGGCTGACACGCGCCAGCGCTCGGCGCCCGCACAGCGCGTTCAGTGCGCTCGACTTGCCTGCGTTGGAGCGCCCGGCGAAGGCGATCTCGGTGCCGGCATCGGGCGGCAGCTGGCCGACCCGGGCGGCGCCGAGCACGAATTCTGCCTCGCGAAAAGGATTGTGCATGTGCTCCTCGGCCGGCGACCGCCGGCATGGTTTCTTTGCTGCCAAAACCTGCATGTGCTATACAACGCGCCTCTTATTTTGATTCCCCGCGGCCAGGGGGCACAAGCTCGCGCCCCGCGCCGGCTCGCACAATAGAAGCAGGAGTGTCTCCCATCATGAATTACGTGCGCTCGAGCCTTTTCGCTGTCCTTTTCCTTGCGCTGGCATTACCGCTCGGGGTGCAGGCGGGCGATCCGGTCCGTGGCCAGGAACTGTCCGAGGCATGCACGGCGTGTCATGGCAGCGACGGTAACAGCGCGAACCCGGAATGGCCGAAGCTGGCCGGGCAGCATCCCAGCTACCTCTATAAACAGCTGATGAATTACAAGAGCGAACGGCGCGTGAATGCCCTGATGGCGGGTCAGGTCGCCAACCTGGACGAGCAGGATATGCGCGACCTTGCCGCTTACTACGCCCAGCAGGAGATCAGCCCCGGTACCGCCGACGAAACGGTTGCGGAGCGCGGCGAGCGTATCTATCGCGGGGGCATCCCGGCGGCCGGCGTCGCTGCCTGCATGGCCTGTCACGGCGCGAACGGCAACGGTAATCCCGCGGCCATGTTTCCGGCCATGGGGGGGCAGCATGCCCAGTACAATTCCGACCAGCTGCGGTATTTCCGCAACGGTCAGCGGGCGAATGACAACGGGCGGATGATGCGCAACATCGCTGCGCGCCTGTCCGATGACGACATCGAGGCAGTGACTCAGTACATGCAGGGGCTGCGCGCGGAATAGTCCGCACGCACTGGCCCTGCCGATCGGGTGGCCTGGGGCCACCCTTTTTTTGGTCCCGGGCCGGGGGGTATGGAGGCCGCTGTTGTTGAGAGAGGACGGGTTTGACGCAGGGGCGCGAGCGAACCAAAGTGATCCGCGAGCATCAAAAATCGCGTGCACGGCATCACGGTGCCGAGTACTTGCGATCGCGACCACACGAGGAGAGATGGATGATGAATCGACGTCGTTTCATGGGTGCCCTGGTCGGCGGCAGCGCACTGCTAGCCTCGGGCGTGACGCTGGGCCGGGAGTTCACCCCGGGGCAGGACTATCGGCAGCTGATTCCCCGGGTGGATACCGGACTGCCGGAGGGCCGCGTGCAGGTCGTCGAGGTCTTCTGGTACGGCTGCCCGCACTGCTACAGCTTCGAGCCGCTCGTGGACGAGTGGAGCAGGAACCTCCCCGAGCACGTCGATTTCACCCATCTGCCTGCGCCGTTCAATGATCTCTGGGCACTGCACGCCCGAGTCTATTTCGCCGCCGACCAACTCGGCGTGCTCGGCGAGATCCATCAGCCCTTCTTCGACGCGATCCATGCCCAGGGACGCCACATGCGCTCGGAGAGCGCGGTCCTGCGCTTCGTGGACCAGCGCGGCGTGGATGCCGACGCCTTTCGGGAGGCCATGCGCTCTCCCGAGGTCGGTGCTGCGATCGGCGACGCGGGCCTGCTGGTGCAGGCCTTCCAGGTCGAGGGTGTGCCGTCGATGGTCGTCGACGGGCGGGC
>JAGTVE010000002.1 GCA_018224485.1 Thioalkalivibrio sp.
CACCGTCGAGGATGGCCAGGATGCCCTGCAACACCATGGTGATGATGCGGCTGCCTCCGGGTGTTCCAAGCACCGCAATCCGGTCCTCGGTCTCCACGAAGGTCGGGCTCATGCTCGACAGGGGCCTGCGCCGGGGGCGGATCGCATTCGCCTCGAAGCCGATCAGCCCGTAGGCGTTGGGCTCCCCGGGACGGGCGGCAAAGTCGTCCATCTCGTTGTTCAGCAGCACGCCCGTGCCCGGCGGCATGAATCCCGAACCGAAGGGATAGTTGAGGGTGATGGTCGCTGCGACCCGGTTTCCGTCGGCATCCATCACCGAGAAGTGGGTCGTCTGCGGACTCTCCCGCTCCACGGCGGGCGGTTTCGAGCCCGGTGCCGCATCGGGGTCCAGCGGCAGCTCGGCACTGGGCGTGGCACGGTCGGGATCGATGTCCGCGCGCAACCTGGACGCGTAGTCCTCGGAGAGGAGATGCGCGACAGGAATGTCCACGTGATCGGGATCGCCCAGGTAAAGGGCCCGGTCGCGGTAGGCCCTGCGCATGGCCTCGACCAGCAGATGCACCCGCTGGGCCTCGTCGTCGCCGTGGCCGTTGTCCCCTGCGGCAAGGATGTTCAGCATCTGCCCGATCGCAATGCCCCCCGAAGACGGCGGCGACGCGCTGACGATCCGCGCCCCGTGATAGCGCAGCACCACCGGGTCACGTTCCACGAGCTCGTAGTCCGCAAGGTCCTCCAGGCTCCAGATGCCGCCGGCCGCCCGCACGCCCTCGACCAGGCGCTGCGCGATCTCGCCTTCGTAAAAGCCCGTCCGGCCGTGATCCGCCAGCTGCCGCAGCGTGGCCGCGAGATCGGGCTGCGCGATCCGCTCGCCCTCCTCCGGCAGGTCCCCGTCCCGGAGGAAGACGCGGGCCGCATCGGCCCCGTCATGCAGCGCATGCAGGCGAAAGCCGGCCATCTGCAGGAAGGTGGCATCCACCGGAAAGCCGTCCTCCGCCAGGCGGATCCCGGGCTCGAGGCTCCTGGCGAGGCCAAGACGCCCGTAGTGCGTGGCCAGGTGTTCCAGCGCGGCCGGCATGCCGGGAATCGCCGCGGCAAGCGGGCCATCCAGCGACAGTCCCGGAATCACCTCGCCGTCGGCGTCCCGATAGAGATCCGGGTGCGCCGCCGCCGGCGCCGTCTCGCGTGCATCCACCATCACCGAATGGGCATCGTCGGAGCGGTGCAGCAGGAAGAATCCACCGCCCCCCAGCCCCGAGCCCTGCGGTTGGACCACGCCGAGGGCGGCGGTAACAGCCACCGCCGCATCGAAGGCGTTGCCCCCGGCGGCAAGGATCTCCTCCCCCGCCTCGGTCGCCAGCGGGTGGGCCGATGCCACCGCGTGCTGGCCGGGACCAGCCTGCAGCGACTGGCCTGCGAGCAGCAGGACGGAAAACAGCAGCAAGCGCGGCACGAGCCGGCGCGGTGAGGGGTCAATCATCGGGAGATCCGTTCGGGAAACCGTTGGTCCGTTAGCGTGAAAATTTAGCCACGGATGGACACGGATGAGCACGGAAAAAGGGATTAAGCGACGGATAAATGGGTCTATCTCTGGTTCAGTCCGCGGGGTTCCGTGTTCTTCCGTGGCTCGCCTTTTCATCCTTCGGGGTGGCCACGCGCCATGAGAGTGAGCGCGAAAGTCGCGGGCAGCGCGATGATCGTCAGCCGCTCAGTCCGCGGTCAGCTGTTCGTACTTGGCCATCAGCTCCTCCCGCGTCTCCTCGTGATCCGGATCCAGCGGAATGCAGTCGACCGGACACACCTGCTGGCACTGCGGCTCGTCGTAGTGGCCGACACATTCGGTGCACAGCTTGGGATCGATCACGTAGATCTCGTCGCCCGGGGTGATCGCACCGTTCGGGCACTCGGGCTCGCAGACATCGCAGTTGATGCATTCGTCGGTAATCATCAGGGCCATGGATGCACCTCGGGATCGGTTGTCGACGGCGCGCGGTGCCGCCGATTAGCCGTCGGCGTAGCGCTCCGTCAAGGCCCGCACGGCCGCGGGGCTCACGAAGTTTGAGACGTCTCCGCCAAGTCGGGCGATTTCCCGCACCAGACTGGAGGACACAAAGCTGTATTCCTCCGCCGGCGTCAGGAACATGGTCTCCACCTCCGGGGCCAGCTGACGGTTCATCGCGGCCAGCTGGAATTCGTGCTCGAAGTCGGAGATCGCGCGCAGTCCGCGGAGGATCACGGCGGCGCCCTGCTCCCGGGCGAAGCTCGCGAGCAGGTTGCCGAAGGCGCGAACCTCGACGTTACCGAGATCCGATAGGGCCGCCCTGGCGAGCGACACCCGCTCCTCCAGAGGAAAGGACGGCTCCTTGTTGGGGCTTTCCGCGACCGCAACCACGATGCGTCCGAACAGCTGCGAGGCCCGACGCACGATATCGGCGTGCCCATGGGTGATGGGGTCGAAGGTCCCGGGGTAGATCGCGGTGAGGTGCATAGGGCAGGTAGGATGAGAGGCTGACGTGAACGACGCGCGCGGCGCCCGTCGCCGCGATCGGTAGCTTAACCGAAATCACCCAGGTGGATAGGCCGGCGACGGCACGCCTCAGGCTCGGGGGAAATGCATGCAGGACGACTATCGCCCGCCACTGGCGGATTACTGGGACGCGCTCGAGGCCCGCTACGGCAGCGGGTTCAGCCTCGAGACGATCACGCTCGATGAACTCCGCCAGCTGCAGGCGCATCTGCGCGAAGCGGTCGAGCAGGACCCGCTGGTCACGCAGGTGGAGAAGACCAATCTTGGCATGGTGCTGAAGCACGCCGACACGGTGCTCCGACGCCGCGCGGGCGGCTGACGCGACGCCCCCCCGAACCCCCGCAAGCGAAGGAAGCGCCCTTCCCCTCTCTCCCGCTCGCGGGAGAGGGGCCGGGGGTGAGGGCCGGGCCCCACGCCGCGCCCCCTCCCCAAACGTTACTACGGGCATCCTGTCCTCCGCCCTTCGGGCCCGCCTCCGGCGGATTTGTCCCCGCGAGCGGGAGAGGCGGCTTTTCATTTGCGCAAGTGGTGACCGCTCGCAATAGCGACTAGCGGGCTGGCCTCTCCACGCGCAGACCGTAGGCGGGACAGGGAGGCGTCGGATTGCAGTCCGTGCCGGTATTCTGCGCGGTCGCCATGGTGCGTGCGGTGCGCTCGTAAACCGCCGCCTGGGGCGCGAGCACCACCGCGCAGTCGGCTGCCTCGCGGGCCTGGCGCCCGCACTGGCGGGCGGCGAGTACGTGGGCGAGGTTGTTCCACGCCTCGTGCCGCCCGGGCTGGCGCTGCAGCAGCTCGCGCAGGGCGGTCTCCGCCGGCTCGAGGCCGCCCGCGGCGAAGTGGGCATTGGCCAGTCCCAGATAGCCGATGTGCTGGTCGGGCCAGCGCTCGATGGCGGCGGTGTAGCCGGTACGGGCGCCCTCCAGCATGCCGGTCTGCTCGAGTTCGTGCACCGCACGCAACCAGGGAAGCGGCTTCGCGGTCGCGGGCAACTGCTCCGGCGGGACCGCAACAAAGGCCCAGCGCTCGCCGCGTGCCCAAGTGCGCTCGAACCGGGACAGCTCGTTCACATGCCGTTCGATGGTACCGCTGCGCAGCACCAGATCCCGCGCCTCGAGGTCGTAACCGATGACCACCGCGTAGTGCCAGCGCGGCGCGAACCCAAGCCCGAGATTCTGGAAGACCAGGACCGGATTGCCCGCAGCCACCTCCGCGAGGACATCGTCCAGCTCCGGCTGCAACCGGTAGGCCACCAGGCCCCGGGCCCGGGCCGCGGCGCGCATTTCCGCCTGGAGACTGCCCTGGCGCTCCGGAACGTAGACCTCGGACACGAGATCGGCGGGATCGACGCCGAGCCCCTGCCAGTCCAGCACGGTCGCCAGCGCCGCGGGTCCGCACTGATATCTCTCCTGCGGGAAGAACGCGACCCCGGTCAGTTCCGCCCGCTCCGGCAGATCGGCCGGAGGGACCGTCGCGAGCCGCTTGCTCTGGGGCGCTGTCGCGCAGCCCGAGACGAATGCGACGGCCAATCCGAGCAGCAGCAGGAGGGCGGCCAGCCGCCGGCCACGGCGCTCGAGAAACTGTGACGACTGCCCGGGCACCGGTCAGCGCGAGGGCTGCACGAAGGCGAAGATGTCGGTGAGGCCGATCGCATCCGTGATCACGAAGACCAGGAACACGATCAGCACGACCTCCAGGGTGCTGGCGCCGCCGGCGGGCAACTGCTCGAGGCGGGCATTCAGGTCGGCGACCTCGCTATCGGTCAGACGCACCACGCGGGCCTCGGCATCGGCCGGATCCACGCCCAGGCGGGCCAGCGTATCCCGAACCTCCCCGCTACCGAGGCGCTCCACCAGCATCGCACGCTCCGCGTTCGCGTTCGCGGCGTGCAGCAGCGCGCCGGTGTCGAGCATACCCGCCATCAGCGGAGTGACCGGAAGCAGGGTCAACAGCAGCGCGAACAGAAAGGCCAGGGCCTTCGGGGGGTGTCGGATTGCCTTCATCGTGGTCTCCTCTGGTGGAATCAAGCACGCTGGGCTGCACCCCGGCCCGGGCGACACGATCCCGGCTCGCCGATGGCGCCCGAGGGCTATCTTGAACCAAACCCGGCGGTGCATAAAGGAGTTGCCGGCCCTTACCCGTGACGGCGTGGAAGAGGAACGGTCCGGCACGCCTGCAGGCGGTGAGGGCACGGATCCGCGCCGTACCCCACTCCAACCGTTGCTTC
>JAGTVE010000003.1 GCA_018224485.1 Thioalkalivibrio sp.
CGAACCAGAAGACATCGCGGGACGAATCGATTGCGGTCGACGAGGCCCGCCCGGAACTCAAGCCACCGCGAAGGTTCAAGGTGGTGGTGATGAACGACGACTACACGCCGATGGAATTCGTGGTGGAGGTTCTCGAGACCTTCTTCGGCATGGACCGTGAGAAGGCGACGCGGATCATGCTGCACGTGCACACCCGGGGCAAGGGCGTGTGCGGCTTGTTCAGCCGCGACGTCGCCGAGACGAAGGTGGCGCAGGTCAACGAATACGCCCGGCACCACCAGCATCCGCTGCTCTGCTCGATGGAGGAGGCCTGATCCCATGCTCGACCGTGAACTTGAATTCAGCCTGAACCTGGTGTTCAAGGACGCCCGGGAGAAGCGTCACGAATTCGTGACCGTGGAACACCTCCTGCTGGCGCTGATCTCTAACCCGAGCGCAGCGACCGTGCTGCGGGCCTCCGGTGCCGATCTGGACCGCCTCCGCGCGGAACTGGATACCTGGCTGGACGCGAACACACCGCGCATCCCGCCCCGGGACGGGCGGGAGACCCAGCCGACGCTGGGCTTCCAACGCGTGCTGCAGCGCGCCGTCTTCCACGTACAGTCCAGCGGGCGCAAGGAAGTCAGCGGTGCCAACGTTCTGGTGGCCCTGTTCGGGGAACAGGACAGCCATGCGCTGCACCTGCTGGCGCAGCAGGACATCCAGCGACTGGACGTCGTCAACTACATCTCGCACGGGATCTCGAAGGTCCCGGACGAGGATCCTGCGCAGGCACAGCCGGGTGGCGGCGAGCCCGGGGCGACACCGGGGTCCCAGTCCGGCGAGGAGGGGGAACCGAAGCAAAACGCGCTGACGCTCTACGCCACCAACCTGAATGCCCGGGCGGCGAGGGACGAGATCGACCCGCTGATCGGCCGCGAGCACGAGATCGAACGCACCATCCAGATCCTCTGCCGGCGGCGCAAGAACAATCCGCTGCTGGTCGGCGAGGCGGGCGTGGGCAAGACCGCGATCGCCGAGGGCCTGGCGAAGCGGATCGTGGATCACGAGGTGCCCGAGGCCATTGAGAACGGTACCGTGTACGCGCTGGATCTGGGCGCGCTGGTGGCGGGAACCAAGTACCGCGGGGACTTCGAGAAGCGCCTGAAGGGCGTGCTCGCGCAATTGAAGCGCCAGCCCGGCGCGGTCCTGTTCATCGACGAGATCCACACCATCATCGGGGCCGGGGCGGCCTCGGGCGGGGTGATGGATGCGTCGAACCTGATCAAGCCGATGCTGGCGAACGGCGAACTGAAGTGCATCGGGTCCACTACCTATCAGGAATACCGCGGCATCTTCGAGAAGGACCGTGCGCTCGCACGGCGCTTCCAAAAGATCGACGTGCCGGAACCGTCCGTGGATGAGACCTACCAGATCCTGTCCGGCCTGAAGTCCCGGTTCGAGGACCACCACAACGTGCGCTTCACCCGGCCGGCACTGCGGGCGGCGGCGGAGCTCTCCGACCGTTACATCACCGACCGCTTCCTGCCGGACAAGGCGATCGACCTGATCGACGAGGCGGGCGCGAACCGTCAACTGCAGCCGTCGAAGAACCGGCGCAAGACGATCGGGGTACAGGACATCGAGGCGATCGTCGCAAAGATCGCGCGGATTCCGCCCAAGTCGGTATCCAGCAGCGACGTCGAAGTGCTGCGGAATCTCGAGCGCAACCTGAAGATGGTGGTGTTCGGGCAGGATCAGGCGATCGAGAGTCTGAGCACCGCGATCAAGATGGCCCGCTCGGGACTCGGTGAAGAAGAGAAGCCGATCGGTTCGTTCCTGCTCACAGGACCGACCGGTGTCGGCAAGACCGAGGTCACGAGGCAGGTCGCGCGGATCCTCGGCATCGAGCTGGTGCGCTTCGACATGTCCGAGTACATGGAGAGGCACACGGTGTCCCGCCTGATCGGCGCGCCCCCCGGATACGTGGGCTACGACGAGGGCGGCCTGCTCACCGACTCGATCCTCAAGCACCCGCACGCGGTGCTGCTGCTGGACGAGATCGAAAAGGCCCATCCGGACGTGTTCAACCTGCTGCTGCAGGTGATGGACCACGGAACCCTGACCGACACCAACGGCCGCAAGGTGGACTTCCGCAACGTGATCGTGGTGATGACGACCAACGTAGGCGCCGAGATGGCGAGCCGGCCCTCGATGGGCTTCACGCAGCAGGACCATTCAACCGACGCAATGGAGATGCTCAAGCGCACCTTCACCCCGGAGTTCCGCAATCGCCTCGATGGCGTGATCCAGTTCGGTGCCCTCGATGAGGTGACCATCCTCGGGGTGGTGGACAAGTTCCTGGTGCAGCTGCAGGCACAGCTGGACGAGAAGAAGGTGGTGCTGACGGTGACCGCGGAGGCGCGCGCCTGGCTGGCGGAACACGGCTACGACGTGAAGATGGGCGCACGGCCGATGGCGCGCACGCTGCAGGAGCACATCAAGAAGCCTCTGGCCGAAGAATTGCTGTTCGGCCGGCTCGTCAAGGGCGGCGGGGAGGTGGTCGTCAGTGTCGGCGACGGTGGCCTGGAACTCGAGATACGCGAGCCTGCCGTCTCCTGAGCCTGTTCGGGGCCCGGTTCAACCGGGACCCCTCACTTGTTGCGATAGACGATTCGACCCTTCGTGAGATCGTAGGGGGTCATCTGCACAATCACCTTGTCGCCCCGCAGGATGCGGATGTAATGCTTGCGCATCTTTCCGGAGATGTGTGCGGTGATCACGTGACCGTTTTCCAGTTCGACGCGGAACATCGTGTTCGGCAGCGTCTCCAGGATGGTCCCTTCGAGCTCGATCTCGTCTTCTTTCGCCATACAGGCCCTCTGTGTCTTGGCACGGGAGGCGTCATTATGCGGATGCACGGCCGGAACTCAAGCGCACGCAGCATCCCGAACGGTTATCCGTTCCCGGCGCCGGTGTTCTAAAGCGGTTTTGCGCTCCTGGCATGCCACATCCCTGGCGGCCATCGATTCGGGGGTTTGCCGCTCGGGAATTGTTACGCATACACTACGTGATCCTCGAGCGGATCAGGGTTGCCATGGAATCGCAGTGGGCAGTGGTCTTTCCCGGTCAAGGGTCACAGTCAGTGGGGATGCTGGGCACGTTGGGCGAACGCCGTCCGGTC
>JAGTVE010000004.1 GCA_018224485.1 Thioalkalivibrio sp.
AATGTCACCTGGCAGGTGATCGAGTCCTACCTGGAGTAGTCCTGGAGTGCGGGAGCTCGCTCCCGCTTTTGCCCTTCAGGCGCCCTGCCGCCTGCCGCGGCGGCGGCGATGGGCGCTCACCCGGAGGACGCCTCCCCGCGCGCAAGCGCCGCGCGCGCCTCGGCGACACGTGCAAGCACCTGTGCGGGCGCGGTGCCGCCGGGCAGATTCCGGGCATCGGCCGAGCCCTCCGGGGTCAGCAGGTCGTACACGTCCTCGCCAATCCGCGCGTCGAAGCCCTGCAGGTCGGCGAGCGGCAGCTCCGCGAGATCGCATTCACGCTCGTCCGCGAGACGGACCGCGCGCCCAACCACCTCGTGCGCGTCGCGAAACGGCAGCCCCCGTCCCACCAGGTAGTCCGCGAGATCCGTAGCGGTCGAAAATCCCTTTTTTGTGGATGCCAGCATGTTCGAGGCTTTTGTACGCAGACTTGGTACCATATCGCCGAAGGCGCGCAGGCTGCCGGCAAGGGTGTCGACGGTGTCGAACAGCGGCTCCTTGTCTTCCTGGTTGTCCTTGTTGTAGGCGAGCGGCTGGCCCTTCATCAGGGTCAGCAGCGACATCAGGTGCCCGTACACGCGCCCGGTCTTGCCGCGCACCAGCTCCGGAACATCCGGGTTCTTCTTTTGCGGCATGATCGAGGATCCGGTGCAGTAGCGATCCGGCAGGTCGATGAACGCGAACTGGGCGCTGGTCCAGAGGATCAGCTCCTCGGCCTGGCGCGACAGGTGCATCATGATCAGCGCGGCGCAGGATGTGAATTCGATCGCGAAGTCGCGGTCGCTGACCGCATCCAGCGAATTGCGGCAGATCCCTTCGAAGCCGAGAAGGCGTGCGGTCAGTTCGCGGTCCAGCGGATAGGAGGTGCCCGCCAGCGCGGCCGCGCCGAGTGGCAGGCGGTTCACCCGGCGGCGGCAGTCCGCGAGTCTCTCGGCATCGCGGTCCAGCATCTCGTACCAGGCCAGCATGTGGTGGCCAAAGGTGACCGGCTGTGCGGTCTGAAGGTGGGTGAAGCCGGGCATCACCGTCGCGTATTCGCGCTCCGCGAGGTCCAGGAGGCCGTGCTGGTACTGCCGGACCTGCGCGATCAACCCGTCGATCGCGTCGCGCAGCCACAGGCGGATGTCGGTTGCAACCTGGTCGTTGCGCGAGCGGCCGGTGTGGAGCTTCTTCCCGGTCTCGCCGATCTTCTCGATCAGGCGCGCCTCGATGTTCATGTGCACGTCCTCGCGCGCCACGCTCCACGCGAAGGCGCCAGCCTCGATCTCGGCACGGATCTCGTCGAGGCCTGCGGTAATGGCGTCGGCCTCCGCATGCGTCAGCACGCCGACCTCCGCGAGCATGGTCGCGTGCGCGATCGAGCCGGCGATGTCCTGCGCGTACAGTCGACGGTCGAAGCCCACCGAGGCGGTGAATGCCTCGACGAAGGCGTCGGTGGCCTCGCTGAAGCGGCCGCCCCATAGCTTGGCTGCGGGGTTGGCGTCTGATGGCGCGGCTGGGTCCGGCGGCATTGCGGGGTCTCGGGCTGGAACGCGGGAAAGGACGGGCGGGGACCGCTTTCAAGTCTATCCCCGGGGCACTCGAGTATAGCATCGGGACGGGCGGGGGCCGTCCCCTTGGCCGAGGAGCGACGGGGGCAGATTTCAATTACGTCCCCGGGGCGCGAGGGGCTTCGCGGGCGAGGCGGCTATACTTGGGAGCTCAGCCCAGCGACACCCGGCCGGAGAGAAGGCTTCATGAAGACACTGCGCATCGCCACCCGCAAGAGCCCACTCGCCGTTTGGCAAGCGGAACACGTCGCCAGCGAGCTGCGCCGCGCGCATCCGGACCTCGAGGTCGAGCTGGTGACGATGACCACCCAGGGCGACCGCATCCTCGACTCCCCCCTCGCACGCATCGGCGGCAAGGGTCTGTTCGTGAAGGAGCTGGAGGTGGCGCTTCTGGAGGATCGGGCCGACATCGCGGTGCACTCGGTGAAGGACGTGCCCATGGAACTGCCGGAGCACCTCGAGCTGCCGGTGATCCTGGAGCGGGAGGATCCGCTGGATGCCTTCGTCTCCAACGACTACGCGAGCCTGGATGCCCTCCCGGAGGGCGCGCGCGTGGGTTCGTCCAGCCTGCGACGCCAGTGCCAGCTGCGCGCGCGGCGCCCGGATCTCGTGGTGACCGACCTGCGCGGCAACGTGAACACCCGTCTGGCGAAGCTTGACGGTGGGGAGTACCAGGCGATCCTGCTGGCCGCCGCGGGCCTGAAGCGCCTCGGCTTCCAGCAGCGTATCCGGGCCCGGCTGCAGCCCGAGGTGAGCCTCCCGGCGGTCGGACAGGGCGCGATCGCGATCGAGTGCCGTGAGGGTGACGAGGCCGTGGGGGCCCTGATCGCGCCCCTGAACCACCGGGACACCAGCGACCGGGTGCGCGCCGAGCGGGCCTTCAACCGGCGTCTGGAGGGTGGCTGCCAGGTGCCGCTGGCCGCGCACGCGTTGCTGCAGGGGGACCGGATCCAATTGCGGGGGCTGGTCGGGGCGACGGATGGCAGCCGCATCCTGTACGCGGAGACCGATGGCCCCCGCCAGGAGGCCGAGACGCTGGGCGTGACACTCGCCGTGGACCTGCTGGATCAGGGCGCGGGGGAGCTGCTCGCGCTGGCGCACCGGTAGGCAGGCAATGGCGCAGGCGACCGGGTCCGGTGCATCACCGGCGGCGGTGCTGGCCGGGCGGCACGTGGTGGTCACCCGGCCCGAGGCACAGGCCGGCACCTTCTGCGCGATGCTGGAGCAGGCAGGCGCCCGGGTGACCCGGTTCCCGGTGATCGAGATCCGCGGACCCGGGGACCCCTCCCGTCTTCGGGCCGCACTGCAGGGACTGGCCGGATTCGACATCGCGGTCTTCGTCAGCGCGAACGCGGTGCGACGGGTGATACCGGAGGCGCTGGCGCGCGGACCGTGGCCGCCGGGGCTGCGGGTGGCGGCGATCGGGGCCAGCACGGCCCGGGAACTTGCGACACAGGGGCTGCCGCCGGACATCGTCCCCGAGGACCGCTTCGACAGCGAGGCGCTGCTCGAGGCCGACGCGCTGCGAGCGGTGGCGGGTGTGCGGGTGGTGATCTTCCGTGGCGACGGCGGCCGGGAACACCTGGCACAAACGCTGCGTTCCCGCGGTGCGGAGGTGATCCATGTCGAGGCCTACCGGCGCACGCTGCCCGAGGTCGATCCCCGGCCGCTTGGGAATGCGCTCGGGGCCGGAACGGTCGATGCGATCACCGTCACCAGCGGGGAGGGCCTGCAGAACCTGGTGACGATGCTGGGCTCCACGGCCGGGGACGCGCTGATGCATACGCCGCTGGTGGTGGGCGCGGGCCGCGTGGCCGACAGGGCGCGAGCGCTGGGTTTTCAGGGTGCCATTGTGACATCAGAGGATCCGACGGACGCGGCCATGTTTCAGGCCGTCGTCGGGTGCGTGGGGAGCTGACCAGGAGCCTTGGGGTTCGGACTCCGATCGACTGGCAATCGCATTTGGAGGCCCGCGCCCGCGTGGGAGCGACCTCCGGTCGCGATCGGCCGTGGCCGTTTCATGCGCCGCAATCGCGGCCGGAGGCCGCTCCCACAGGTTGTGGGCGGATAGGTGCGGGTTCAGCCGGCAGCGGTCTGGGGTTTGGCGGCGGGCTCGAAGCTGTCGTAGAAGAGGCGGTCTTCGGGGAGGCCGGCGGCGGTGAAGGCCTTGCGGGCCGCCTGAATCATTGGTGGCGGGCCGGCCATGTAGACGTCGAAGCCGGAGAG
>JAGTVE010000005.1 GCA_018224485.1 Thioalkalivibrio sp.
AGAGCGAGGACCTCGCGTTCTTCGAGCGGGCGCGCGCGGCCTACCTGGAACGGGCGCGTGGCCGGCCCAACCGCTACCGCGTCATCGACGGCGCCCCGGACGTGGACACCGTCGCGGCGGCCGTCGAGGCCGCCTGGTCCGGCTGGCTCGCCGCCGCGGATCACGGGCCGGTCCCGGAGGGTGAGGCGTGAACGACCAAGGCCGAGCGGCATTTCCGCCCTGGCTCGAGGGGCGCCTCCGCGAGCTGGTCCAGCTGGTCGGCTCGGGACAGACACCGCCTGGCCTGCTGGTGACGGGCCCGAAGGGTGTGGGCAAGGGGGTGCTCGTCCGGGCCTTTCTTCAGCGCATGGCCTGTACCGAGGCCGCAGACGGATTGTTCGGCTGTGGCCGCTGCAATGGCTGCCGCAGCTTTCTCGGCGGAACGCATCCCGAGATCCTGGAGGTAACGCCGGAGGCGCCGGGAAAGGAGATCCTGGTCGATAGCATCCGCGCGGTGATCGAATTCCTGTCGCTCAGCCACGGCGGACCCGCACGCATGGTCTTCATCGAGCCGGCGGAGGCGATGAACGTGAACGCCGCCAACGCCCTGCTCAAGACGCTGGAGGAACCACCCGGGGGCGCGATGCTCCTGCTCGCTGCCGCGCAGCCGGCCCGGCTTCCTGCCACCGTTCGCAGTCGCTGTCGAGTCCTGCGCGTCCCGATACCGGAGCGCGCGGCGGTACAGAACTGGCTGAGGCCACTGGAGCACGATGAGCTGAGCGCAGACGAGACCCTGTCGGCGTGCCTGGACCGGCCACTGGAGGCACGGGCGCTGTTCGACGACGAGGCCGCGCAGGCGGCCTGGCGTTCGGATCGGGCCGCATTGGACATGTTGCTGCGCAGCCGGTCGCCGTTCCCGGTGGTCCAGCTTTTCCTGGAATGCGATCTCGCGTCCCTGCTCCCGCGCCTGCAGCGCCTGCTGGTATCCGCCCACCACTACCTGGTGCAAGGCGAGGCGGATGCCTTCGGACGGCTGTTCGGAACCGATCTGCTGCGGCCGTTCGCGGTCACGCTGGGCATGCGCGGGACCGCGATGCTCTATCAGGACTCGTTGCAGTGGCAGCGTGAACTGCAGGCCCCGCTGAACCCAAACCTGCGCTGCGAGGACATCGTGCTGCGTTTCTGGCGCCGCACGGAGCCATCATGATCCCGGGGCCGCGTCTGCGGTACTGGCATTGAGGCGAAAAAAGAGGCGATAATCACGGGTCAGGCGAGTTGCGGCAAGGATACGGCGCTAACGTGCGATCGGCTCCGCGACCGGCAACACATGAGAGATTTACGAACGGTCCCGCACGGCGAGGTTGTGATGAGACGATGACGGCACCTGCAAGGGGGCGCATTCTGACGCTGGCGATCCGGGAGAAATCCGCCCTGTTTGCCGCCTACATGCCCTTCCTGACCAATGGCGGGTTGTTCATTCCCACGGACAAGCCGTTCCGGCTCGGCGACGAGGTCTTCGTGCTGCTGTCACTGCTCGACGAGGCCGAGCGCATTCCCGTTCCCTGTCAGGTGGTCTGGGTCACCCCGGCCCGTGCACAGGGCAACCGGACCCGTGGCATCGGCGTCCAGTTCAGCCCCAATGACAAGGGTTCTACCCGGCGGCTGATCGAAAACCATCTCGGGGGCATGCTGCAGTCCACGGGGCGGTCACACACGCTCTGACTCCTGCAGCCGGCGGTTGCCAGCCACCGGTACCCGCTCGAATCGTCATTCCCGCAGACCCTTCGCGACGATCGCGAGCGCCCGGTCCAGGGTCTCCGATGTCAGGTAGAAGTGCGGCGACAAGCGGATACCGCCGCCACGCTTGGCGCACAAAACGCCGTGCTCCTGAAGCGTGCGGTAGAGCGATTCGGTGTCGCCCCGCGCCGGCACGAAGGTCAGGATGCCAGCGTGTCGCCTTCGGTCTTCCGGCGTAATGGTCCTGCAGCCCAGGCGTTGCAGGC
Organism: Thioalkalivibrio sp.; assembly: GCA_018224485.1. Taxonomy (GTDB): domain Bacteria; phylum Pseudomonadota; class Gammaproteobacteria; order Ectothiorhodospirales; family Ectothiorhodospiraceae; genus Thioalkalivibrio. The sequence goes on from JAGTVE010000005.1 coordinate 1,983, forward strand.
CCTCGTGCAGATACGTCCACCGCGCCTCGATTTCCTCGGCAATCACATCCATCCCGGTCTCCAGTAGCAGAGACAGGCTGGCGTGCAGCGCGTGAATACCGAGCAGGTTGGGGCTGCCAGGTTCGAAACGCCGAGCATCAGGGGCGTCGGTGAGTTCGTAGCTGCTGTAGTCGCCGGCATCGGCGAGCATGCGCCAGCCGTATTCCTGCAGCACCAGCCGCTCTCGCAGCTCCGGACGCACGTAGAAGATCGCCACCCCTTCGGGCGCGAGCAGCCACTTGTGCGCGTCCGCCATCACGAAATCCGCCTGGACGGCCTCGAGGTCGAAGGGCAGGGCGCCGAGGTGCTGGATCGCGTCCACGCAGAACAGCACGCCCCGCGGGCGCAGCGCAGCGCCCAGTCGCTCCAGGTCCAGCCGCAGACCGGTGGCGAACTGCACTGCGCTGGTTGAGAGCAGCGCGGTGTCACGATCGCAGGCCGCCAGCAGGGCCGTTTCCGGGTCATCAAAGGGCAGCTCGATCTCGCGGACCTCGAGCCCGAAGCGTTCCGCCGCCTTGATCCACACCACCCGGTTCGATGGAAACTCACCGTGTGGTATCACGATGTTCTGTCCGGGCGACCACTGCAGTCCGAAGGCCACGATCGACAGCGCCTCCGAGGTGTTCTTCACGAAGGCCACGTCACTGGCGACCGCGGCAGCGAGAAGCTCGCGGGCAAGCACCCGGGTCGCCGCCTCGACCTTCAGCCACGCGCCGTAGTGCAGGGAACCGGTGACGGCGTTCTCGCGGGCAAAGGCGGTCACCGCCTCCGCGGTCCGCAGGGGCCAGGGTCCGACCGCGGCGTGGTTCAGGTGGATGATCTCGGATTGCGGAAATTCCGGGTGCATGGTCGACTCCGTGCGTGGTCCGCCAAGCCTGTCAGATTCGGGGCACACGTCAAGCGGCAGGGGGCGCCACTGGCTCATGGCCCGGGCAGGTCTTCGATTCCGCGATTGCGGCGTTACAATGCCGACATGGACTCGCATACTCTGAAAAAGCGCGATCTCGCGGCCCTCTGGCACCCCTGCACCCAGATGAAGGACTACGGGGAGGAGGGCACCCTCCCGATGCTGGCCATCCGGCGCGGCGAGGGGGTCTGGCTGGAAGACTTCGAAGGGAATCGCTACCTGGACGCCGTCAGTTCCTGGTGGGTCAACCTGTTCGGGCACGCGAATCCCACCATCAACGCCGCGATCCGGGACCAGCTCGAGGAGCTGGAGCACGTGATCCTGGCCGGGTGTACCCATGAACCCGTGGTCCGGCTCTCCGAGCGCCTCATCGGGCTGACACCGGAACCCCTGACCCGTTGCTTCTTCGCCGACAACGGCAGCGCGGCGGTCGAGGTCGCACTGAAGATGAGCTTCCACTACTGGAGAAACCGGGGGCATCCGGAGAAGCAGCGCTTCATCTGTCTGACCAACAGTTATCACGGCGAGACCCTCGGGGCCCTGTCGGTAGGCGCCGTCGAGCTGTACCGGTCGACCTACGCGCCGCTGATGCTGCCGGTGATCACCGTGCCCGGGCCGGACTGCTTCGAGCGCGAGGAGGGCGAGACCTGTCCCGAGGTGGCGCGGCGCCAGTTCGAGCTGATGGAGGCGACCCTGGCGGCCCACGCCCACGAGACTGCCGCGGTGATCATCGAACCTCTGGTGCAGTGTGCAGGCGGAATGCGCATGCACGACCCCGAGTATCTTCGGCTGCTGCGCGAGGCCTGCGATCGCCACGGCGTCCACCTGATCGCCGACGAGATCGCGGTCGGCTTCGGCCGCACCGGCACGATGTTCGCCTGCGAACAGGGCCCGATCTCACCGGATTTCCTGTGCCTTTCCAAGGGGCTGACCGGGGGCTACCTCCCACTGGCGGTGGTGCTCACCACGGACGAGGTCTACGCGGCCTTCTACGACGACTACGAGAGGCTCAATGCCTTCCTGCATTCGCATTCCTACACCGGAAACCCGCTGGCCTGCAGCGCGGCACTCGCGACGCTGGACATCTTCGAGAACGAGCCGGTGCTGGAGCGAAACCGTACACTCGGAGAACGCATCGGGACGGCGCTCGCGCCGCTGCGGGATCATCCGAACGTGGCGGAGGTGCGGCAGACCGGAATGATCGCCGCAGTTGAGCTCGTGCAGGACAAGGCCTCGCGAACGCCTTTCCCGTGGCAGGAGCGACGGGGACTGGAGATCTACCGGCACGGCCTGGGGCGTGGCGCGCTCTTACGGCCGCTGGGAAACGTCAGTTACCTGATGCCGCCCTACGTGATCACCGAGGAGCAGATCGATTTCCTCGCCGAGGTGATGCGCGAGGGCATTGAACGGGCGACAGGCCGCTGACAGCGTCCTAGTGGGCCATCAGCGACTGCACGCGGGCGGCCCGCTCGGCGGGGAGCGGGGGTTGCTTCGGCCGGAGGGCCTCGATCCTGTCGATGCGTTCGCGCAGGCCGGCGGCATTGGCGAGCTGCACGGCAAGGCCCGGACGCGCGTTCAACTCCAGGATCAGGGGCCCGTGGTCCCGATCCAGCACCACATCCACGCCGAGATAGCCGAGACCGGTCAGTTCGTGGCAGCCGGCGGCCAGTGCCAGCAGACGATCCCAGGCCGGGATCGCGATGCCACCGATCGGTGCCCCGGTATCGGGGTGCCGCTCGACGATCTCGTTGTGCCAGACACCGTGCCCGGTCACTCCGGTCGTGATGTCGATCCCGACACCCACCGCGCCCTGGTGCAGATTGGCCTTGCCGTCTGACCCGCGTGTGGGAAGGCGCGCCATGGCCATCACGGGGTAGCCGTGGTAGACCACTATCCGGATGTCGGGGACGCCCTGGAAACTCACCTTGGCGAACAGGGAGTCGAACCGGACCCGGTATTCGATCATTGCCTTGTCCGGCTGTCCGCCCAGGCTGTACATGCCACTGAGGATATTGGAGACGTGGTGCTCGAGGCCCTCTATATCCTCCAGCAGACCACTGGCCTTGCGGAACCGTTCGCCCATGCGCCCGGTGATCACCAGGATGCCGTTGCCGCCGCTCCCGTGGGCCGGCTTGATCACGAAGTCCTCGCGGCCCGCGATCAGTCCACGGAGATTCCGGGCGTCGTGGTTGGTCTCGATGACGCCGTAGAGCTCGGGAACCGCGATGCCGGCCTCGAGCGCGAGCTTCTTTGTCAGCAGCTTGTCGTCGACCAGCGGGTAACGCCTGCGTGCGTTCAGGCGCGCGATGATCTCGACGTTGCGCTCGTTCATGCCGACGATGCCGAGTCGACGCAATTCGCGGGGCGCGATGAACCAGTTCATGGGGCCGACCGGCCTGCGAGGGCGCGGAACCGTATCAGCTCAGACAGGCGGTACCCGGTATAGCGGCCGAGCAGCAGCGTGACAGCCAGTACGATCAGCAGGAGTTCCGGAAACACGAAGAGCAGGTGTTCCATATACGGGTTGATCATCAGCAGATAGCCGACGATCGCGGCACCCATGCTCCCGACACCCTGGCGGATCGCGTCGCCCGGCCCGTGCTCCTCCCAGATGATGGACATGCGCTCGATGGTCATCGCCAGGATCACCATCGGAAACAGCGCGACGGCGAGCCCGTGCTCGATGCCAAGGTGGTGACTGAATATGCTGAGCATCAGCATCAGCATCACCACCACGATCACCACCGCGGCCAGCCGCGGCACCAGCAGCAGCTTCAGGTGTTCGAGATAGAAGCGGATCGCGAGTCCCAGTGACACGATCAGGGTGAACAGGATGACGCCGCGGAGGAGCTCGGTCTCGCGGAAGGAGAGCGCGATCAGCACCGGCATGAAGGTCCCGAAGGTCTGCACGCCCACCACGTTGCGCAGTAGAACGATGATCATCGCGCCGATCGGGACCATCAGAAGGACCCGATACATGTTCTGGGTCTGCACCGGCAGGCCGAGCAGGGAGAAATCCGCGATGTGCGATTCCAGCAGCTGCGCGCGTTGCTGGGCCGCGTCCACCGCGCTCTGGAAATTGCGTGTAACCGCGAAACTGACCTGCGCGTTCCGGGCACGCCTCAGTTCCACCGGGTCCCGGTCGCCGTACCACCAGACCAGGAAATTGGGCGGGTACCCGACGCGTCCGTCGGCCGGGTTGATGGGCACCCACTCCCGCGTGTTGTGAACCTCAAGCCACGTCCGTAGCGGCAGGTCGCTTGCCCGGTCGGTGAGCTGGATCCCGTGTACCATGCGGGCCGGGATGCGGGCACCGGCCAGCAGTTGTATCGCGGCACGGGCACGCTCGCGTTCGTCGCCTTCCCGCGCAACGAACAGCGCGATGTTCTCGTCCTGTGCGCTGATCATGTCGTTCACCAGCACGGTGGCGAAGGTGGTAATGTCCGCGGAGCGTTCACGCACTCGCTTGATGATCGCGGTGGCTGCCGATGCATAGGGTTCCTCGAACTCCGGAACGGCGGCGGGTCCGGGGTATTCGGGCTGGGGTCGCAGATGCCGGTCCAGCTCGTAGAAGGTCGCCCGGTAGTAGATGGCCTGGCGGCCGCGCGGATCGCGAGCGGTCCACACGGCCTCGCGATTCTCGCCGCTCATGCCGGTGGTCAGGCCGTAGTCACGGGAGACGAAGTGTTCGTCCAGCAGTGCCAGTCCCGGAGGCTGATGCGGAATAAGGAGGCGGGCGGTAACGGCGCCGCCGGTGGGCTCGAAGGCAACCCTGGCCTCCACGATCCAGTTGTCGGTGGTCTGGGCTGGCACCACCGGGAAGCCGAGATGCCTGACCTTGTGCTGGAATATTCCCAGGCTGACCGCCGCCAGGACCAGGATCAGGAGCGGCAGATGAAATCGCTTCATGCGTCCGGGCCGGTGCCGGGATCCGCAGGCTCACCGTGATCCTCCGTATCGGGGTCAGCGGCACTGTCGGCGTCCGATCGGCAACGGGGGCTGTGCAGGAAGGTCTCCGCGGAATCCACCAAAATGATGCCACGCATGTGATTCCGGCCGACCAGGGCCTGATAGTTCAGGTGCGTCCGGTCGATCAGGCTGATTTCCTCTTCCCGGTAATGCGGTCCGATGCACAGACCGATCGACACCACGGGCCGGCGCTGGAATCCGCCATCGTGACGCAGGATGCGCACGTTGCGGGTGATCGGTCGTTCCACCCGTACCGTATTGTCCGCGTCCTCGGGATCGATGATGTCGAAGGCAATCCACCGTTCCCCGTTGCGTTCGAAGCGTTGCTTGTTCAGGGCATTCAGCGACGAGGTGGTGGCACCGGTATCAAACTTGGCCTTGAGCGAGATGCCTTCGGGCAGGATCTCGATCCGCTCCACCCAGCCGTGGATCGTACGGACATCGGCCTCTTCTGCCGTGCTGCTGCCAGCCAGCGCAACACAGAACAGTAAGCCCATGGGGAAAAACGAAAAACGCATGCACGCCTCGGGATTGCCCAGCCGCGGGAGGCTGGCGCTGCCTGATTATAACCGCCTCAATATACGCGATTTTGCCCCTGCGGTTGCGAATGGGACACCTGCAGGGACCGGTCTGCTGGGGACGCCCACGCATCACGTTCGCCCCCATGCTCCCCACGCGCATGGATGGTTTATGCTCTCGGCATGGGCGTGAGGTCACTGTTGCAGCGTCATCGTTCGACCCTGCTGATTGCAGGGGTCGCGCTGCTGCTGGTGCTGTGGATTGCGAGCGGAGTGGTGGGGCGCGAGCCGCCGGTGATCGAGGCGCGCCAGGAATCCCCCGTGCCGACGGTGGCGGTACGGGTGAGCAAGGCGGAGCCGATACGGCGGCTGGTGACGCTGCAGGGTGAGGTGCTGCCGGATCAGCAGGTCACGGTCCGCGCCGAGACGGAAGGTGGACTCGTGGAGACGCCGGTTCCGCTGGGGGAATCCGTGGTCGCCGGCACCGTCATCGCGCGCATCGCGATGGACGATCGAAAGGCCCGGCTGCGCCGCGCCGAGGCCGCGGTGCAAGGGCGTGAGGCCGACTTCCGGGCCGCGGAAGAGCTGGCGGAGAAGGGGTATCAGGCGCAGCTGCAGGTGGATTCCGCACGCGCGGAACTCGAGGCGGCGAGGGCGGAACTGGAGTCAGTGCGGCTGGACATCGAGCACACGCGCGTCAAGGCCCCGATCGCCGGCGTGCTGAACCACCGATCGGCCGAGGTGGGCGATTACCTTTCGGTGGGCGCGGCGGTTGCGCAGATCGTCGAGAACAATCCGCTCAAGGCGGTCGTCCAGGTGCCGCAGCACAGCATCCACCGCATCCAACCGGGACAGATGGCCAACCTGGAATTCGGCAACGGGCTGGTCCGGGAAGGGACCATCCGGCACGTCTCGGCACGAGCCGATACCCAGACGCGAACCTTTCGCGTCGAGATCGAAGTGCCCAATCCCGAACGGATCCTGCCCTCCGGCATCAGCGTGCAGGTGAGAATCCCGGTGGAGGAGGTGATGGCGCACCGCATTTCTCCGGCGCTGGTCACGCTGGATCCCGACGGACGCCTGGGCATCAAGATCCTCGAGAATGCAGACCGGGTCGCCTTCCACCCGATCGACCCCGTGCGCGCGGATAGCGACGGTCTGTGGGTGGACGAGCTTCCGGAAACCGTGCGGATCATCACGGTGGGCCAGGGATTCGTGAATGAGGGGGACAGGGTGCAGAGTCGGCCGGAGGATGCGGGACCCGTCCAATGAACCTGCTGATCCGGGCCGCGATCGACCGGAGCCGCACGATGCTGCTCCTGTTGCTGCTGATGCTGACCGCAGGCAGCATCGCCTACCTGACCATTCCCAAGGAGGCGGCACCGGATATCGAAATACCGATCTTCTTCGTGTCCGTCACGCATTCCGGCATCTCGCCGGAGGACAGCGAACGTCTGCTGGTCCGGCCGCTGGAGCGCGAGCTGCAACCCGTGGCCGGCCTCGACGAACTCCGGGCGCAGGCAGGGGAGGGCTTCGCGCTCATACAGCTCGACTTCGAGGCGGGCTATGACAATCGGCAGGCAATGGCCGATGTGCGCGAAAAGGTCGACCTGGTCCAGGGACAGCTTCCGCCGGGCACGGAGGAGCCGCACGTGACCGAGGTCGACCTGTCCCTGTTTCCCGTGCTGGTGGCGACCCTGTCCGGGTCGGTCCCGGAACGGAGCCTGGTTCGCATTGCGCGGGATCTCCGGGATCAGCTGGAGGCGTTGCCGGGCGTGCTCGAGGTTCACATCGGCGGCGATCGCGAGGATGTCCTCGAGGTGATGGCGGATCCGCTGGTCATGGAGACCTACCGGCTTCCCTACCAAGAACTGATCGAGGCGATCGAACGCAACAACCGGCTGGTCGCTGCCGGTGCAATGGATACCGGCGCGGGGCGGGTCACCCTGAAGGTCCCCGGGGTGATCGAGTCGCTCGAGGATGTCCTCGAACTGCCGGTCAAGGTGGAGCAGGGGACCGTGGTCAGCTTCGGTGACGTGGCCACCGCGCGCCGAGGGTTCAAGGACCCCGAGGAATTCGCGCGGGTGAACGGCCAGCCGGCGGTGGCGCTGGAGATCCGCAAGCGCGCAGGCGCCAACATCATCGAGACCGTGACCGACGCCCGCGCAGTGATCGACGCCGCCGCCGAGGACTGGCCGCAGACCGTCGCCGTCGACTACCTGCAGGACATGGGCCAGGATGTCCGCGACCTGCTCGGCGACCTCGAAAACAACGTGATCACCGCGATCCTGCTGGTGATGCTGACCATCGTCGCCGCCCTGGGCGGTCGTTCATCCTGGCTGGTCGGACTTGCCATTCCGGGCGCCTTTCTGGGTGGCATTCTGGCCATCCATCTGCTCGGATTCACGCTCAACATCGTGGTGCTGTTCTCGCTGATCCTCGTGATCGGCATGCTGGTGGATGGCGCGATCATCGTGGTCGAGCAGGCCGACCGCTACCTCGCCGACGGGCTCGAACGGCGCGAGGCCTTCCGGCGCGCGTCGATCCGCATGGCCTGGCCGGTGATCGCCTCCACCGCCACCACACTGGCCGTCTTCTTCCCGATGCTGTTCTGGCCCGGAATGACCGGGGAGTTCATGTTCTACCTCCCGGCCACCGTGCTGGTGACGCTCGGCGCATCATTGCTGATGGCGCTGCTGTTCATCCCGGTTCTGGGCGCTCTGGTCGGAGGACGCGATGCCAGCCGGCCCGAGCAGGTGAGGCACATCCTCGCGGCCGAGCGCGGCGAGTTCGCACAGGTGGACGGCTTTACCGCAAGGTATATCGGGCTCTTGCGGCGGTTGCTACAGCGGCCCGGCCAGACGCTTGCGATCGCGCTGATGCTGGTGCTGGCGGTGTATGCGGCCTACACGGAATTCGGACGCGGGGTGGAGTTCTTCCCGCAGGTGGAGCCGCGCTTCGCGCAGGTGCAGGTTCAGGCACGCGGCGACCTCTCGGTCTGGGAAGCGGACCGACTCGTGCGCATGGTCGAGGCGCGCCTGATGGGCGTGCCGGAGATCAAGACCGTCTATGCCCGGACCATCGGTGCGCCCAGGGCGCGTCTGATGGCGGACCATGCCGAGGACGTGATCGGCGTGATACAGCTGGAACTGCTCGACTGGCGCGTTCGGCCTCCCGCCTCCGAGATCCTGGAACGCCTGCGCCGGGACACCGCGGACCTGCCGGGCATCGTGCTCCAGTTCCGGGAACAGGAGGGCGGACCACAGATGGGCAAGCCGATCGAGGTGGAGATCTCGCATCGTGACCGGGAAGTGTTGAACGGCGCCGTCGTGCATCTGCGCGAACTCATGGACCGCGTAGGCGGTTTCGTGGATGTCGGAGACGACCGTTCACTATCCGGGGTCGAGCTGCGCCTGGACGTGGACCACCGGGAGGCGGCGCGCTACGGCGCGGACATCAGCCTGCTGGGCAACGCCGTGCAGATGGTTACGCAGGGGATCCGCCTCGGAGGATACCGGCCCGATGATGCCGACGAGGAAGTGGACATCCGGGTGCGCTTCCCCTTCGACGAACGCAACCTCGCGCAACTGGTGAACCTGCGCGTGCCGACTGCCTACGGTCTGGTGCCGATCGAGAACTTCGTGGAATTCCGGCCGGCTCCCAAGACCGGGATCATCAAGCGGGTCAACGGGCAGCGGACCCTGACGGTCTCCGCCGATGCCGCGAAGGGGCGGCTGGTCGACGATCAGGTCCGTCGCCTCCAGGCGGCCCTCGCAGAAGATCCACTGTCCGAGGACGTGCGTGTGCGCTTCCGGGGCCAGGCCGAGGAGCAGGCGGAGGCCGCCGGTTTTCTTGGCTGGGCCTTCCTGCTCTCGGTCTTCCTGATGCTGGTGATCCTGGTCACCCAGTTCAACAGCCTGTACCAGGCTGTGCTGGTGCTGTCGGCAATCGTGTTTTCCACCTCGGGCGTGCTGCTGGGACTGCTGTTGCGCCAGGAACCCTTCGGGATCGTGATGAGCGGCGTCGGGGTGATCGCACTTGCGGGTATCGTGGTGAACAACAACATCGTGCTGATCGACACCTTCAACCGCATGCGGCAGCAGGGGCTGGCAGCCGTGGATGCGGCGCTGCGCACCGGCGCCCAGCGGCTGCGCCCGGTACTGCTGACCACACTGACAACCGTTCTCGGCCTAATGCCGATGGTCTTCGCGCTCACGGTGGATTTCATCGGCCGCGATTTCAGCGTGGGAGCACCATCCACCCAGTACTGGGTGCAGCTGGCCACCGCAATCTCCGGGGGACTGCTCGTGGCCACACCGCTGACGCTGCTGCTCACGCCGGTGCTGCTCGTGTGGGGCAGCCGTGAACACGCTCCGTCGCCCGCAGATGCTCCGCGGGGATCCACAGCCGGGGCGCCGCCGGACCACCAGGTCCAGGAGGGGTAGACCCTGTGGAGTGCGGGCGCTTGCTCCCGCAGCAGGGAGCAAGCGCATGGTGCAAAACGGGGGCAAGCCGCCGTACTTGAGTGGCCTCAAGTCCGTCTGTGTAATTACGCATAATGTATATTATGTTAAATAAGGTCCCGATCAGATCGAGGATTCCGCAAAGGCACCGCCCCGCACGCTACGGTGCCTGCACCTCCCGGCAGCGCTTGATCACCAGCGGCAGCAGTCGCTTCACCCGGCCCATCGCGACGTCGAGGTTGCGGGCGATGTCCTCCATCGTGATCAAGCCCTCCGAGCGTCCGGCCGCCCGGTTCGCGACCACGGCGCAGCAGGCGTAACGGAGTTCCAGTTCCCGCGCGAGCGCCGTCTCCGGCATCCCGGTCATGCCGACCAGATCGCAGCCATCGCGTTCCAGGCGATCGATCTCAGCCGCGGTCTCGAGTCGGGGACCCTGTGTTGCGGCATAGGTGCCCCGCTCCATCGCGCCGAGGCCGAGTTCGCGGGAAGCCGCGATCAGGGTCTGGCGCAGACCTTCGTTGTAGGGGTACGTCATGTCGACATGGGTCACGCCGTCGTCGTCATCTCCTTCGAAGAAGGTGTGATAGCGCGACCAGGTATAGTCGATGATCTGGTCCGGGATCGCGATGCGTCCGGGGGTCATGTGCTGCGTGATGCCGCCCACGGCAGCCACTGCCAGCACGGTCTCCACGCCGGCATTCTTCAGTGCCCAGAGATTCGCGCGGTAGTTGACCTGGTGTGGAGGAATCGTGTGATGGGCCCCGTGTCGGGGCAGGAAGAGGACCTCGTGTCCGTGGTACTGGCCGATGGTCAGCGGACCCGAGGGTTCCCCGTAGGGCGTGTGCATCACCTCCCGCCGGCTGATCTCGAGATCCTTCAGCCGCGTGAGGCCGGTGCCCCCTATGATCGCAAGACGTCCC
>JAGTVE010000006.1 GCA_018224485.1 Thioalkalivibrio sp.
AGTCCCAGTGCACGTGCGGCCATGATCAGGTAGGCACCCTGCAGGCTGCCGTTGCGGAAGGCCGTCTCCTCGATTAGCGGCTGGTTGCCGACGAACCACGATCGCGCGTCGGTGTGGGGAAACAGGTGAGGGAGATGCTCGTGAAACTCAAGGTCGTGACCGATGATCGCGGTCACCGGCGCCGCACGTGTCTTCTCGACGTTGCCCTCGATCAGCGCGGGCAGGAGACGCGCCTTGGCCTCGGGACTCTTCACGAAGACGATGCGGGCCGGGCTGCAGTTGGCGCTGGTCGGTGCCCAGCGCAGGGTATCGAAGAGTTCTCTCAGCAGCTCGTCGCTGACCGGGCGATCCTGCCATTCGTTGTGCGTGCGCGCCTCGAAGAAGAGCTGGTCGAGGGCCCCGGCGTCGATACGCTCATTCATGGATCGGCTCCTTGGCGTCAGGGGGGGTGCGGAGTTCGGCTCGGAACCCGCTCAACCCTAAGGGTGGCGGGGAACGAACGTCAACCGAATGAGCCCCCGGGACAGACTTGAAATCTGTCCGGGCCCCCGCGGAAATCTGTCCCGATCCTCCCAGCGTCAGTCCGTGACGCAGCGGTTGCGCCCCTGGGCCTTGGCGCGATAGAGCGCGGCGTCCGCTCGGCCGAAGACCTCCTGCGGGGTATCGCCAGTGCGGAACTCGCTGATCCCGCAAGAGATGGTGATCGGCACCGGTTCATCCTCGTAGTGAAAGCCGGAGTCCATGACCGCCCTGCGGATATGTTCCGCGGCCGCGACCGCCGCCGGAAGCGCGGTCTCGGGCAGCAGCAGCACGAACTCCTCGCCGCCATAGCGGGCGACGAAATCCGTCTCGCGGATGTGCTTCCGGATCAGCTGGGCAATCAGCGCCAGTGCCTTGTCGCCCGCCTGGTGCCCGTAATGGTCGTTCACGTCCTTGAATCGGTCGATATCCCAGACCGCCATCGCCAGCGGCGAGCCATAGCGTTTCCAGCGGGCCACCTCCAGCTGCAGCCTTTCATTGTAGGCGAAGCGGTTGGCGATGCCGGTGAGCGGATCCACCATCGCGAGATCGCGCTCCTCCTTCAGCCGTCGCCGCAACTCGTCCGACTCGTGCTGTACGCTCTGCAGGCGGTCGTTCAGCCGCTCCACCTGGCGCTCCGCATCGGAGATACGCCTTTCCTCCGTCTCACGGTGCTCCCGCACGTGCGCACGTATCCCGTCCAGGCGCTGGCGCAATGCGCCCTTCAGCGACTCGAGGTCCTGTGAGCGGTTCACGGATTCCTCGATTCCGTTCACCTCCAGGTCCACATTCCTGCCGAACTCCCGGCCCTCCTCGTAGCCTTCCCGCTGGTGCTCGACGTTTTCCTGGAAGGCGGCATCGATCTCGCCAAGACGCTCCGTCACCTGTTTCAGGAAGGTCTCGATCTCCGCCCGGTCCTTGTGCGCCCTGCCGCGGATGTCCGCCACCAGGCCGGCAATCGCCATCAGCGCCTCTTCGGTGTGATCCGGCGCAGCGGCCCCGAGAAGCATCTGACGGATATACTCATACCGGCCGCCGAGTTCAGTCGGGACCTCGATGTGTTCGAGCAGCCGCAGCAATACCTCGTGCGGCTGCCAGGTGCCGTCTCCGGCCGAGCTGTAACGCCCCCCACGCGCCACCGGCTGCAGGCGAGTGACCAGTTCGTGCCCCAGGTTGTAGACCTGCACCTCCGTGTTGGCCTGCTCGATCCTGTGCACGAGATCGGCCGCGGCATCCTGCCCCAGCAGGTCCTCCGCCAGCTCCAGAAGCAGGTTCCTGGCGATGTGCAGTCGCCGCCCCTCCGCCGCGCCGGGACCAGGTGGCGCGGTCGCCCCGCTTCCGAACAGCCTGCCCAGCAGACCGTGGCCGCCGCGGCCGTTGGGTTCCCCCTCGGCGTGGCCGTCGCCGAGGTGGCGGACCGACTCCGAGATCCGTTCCAGCGGCTCGCGCAGGCTCTCGGTCTCCCTTGCAGCGCGCAGGAGCCCGCGCAGCTCGTTGAGCTGCCGGTCGAGACCAGGATCAACGCCATCGGCCGCCAGCGCGAGGCGGCTCAGGCCCTGGCGGAGGAAGGCCTCCGTCTGCAACCACTGCCGTTCCCGGGACTCCAGCGCCTCGACGTTGTCCAGGTACCTTCGTTTCCAGTCGTGTTTTTCCGCGTGTTCCAGCAAACCCCCGACCCCCCTCTTCCGCCTCAGCGAACGGCGGCGTCGTCCTCGACCGGGCCCGAACCGACATCGTGCAACTCGAGGTCCACCATCAGGGCGTTCGCCAGCGCCTCGAGGTCATCCTGCACGGCGTGCAGGTCCGCGTCGGCCGGTACGCCAAGCTCCGCATAGGCCCGGAACAGGAGTTCGCCCGTCATCGAAGCGGGCTCGCAGCCGGTCTCCAGCTCCTCGATGCTGATGCCGTGGCGGGCCAGCACGCCCGAGATCTCCTGCACGATCCCGGGGTGGTCATGACCGACGAGGTCAAGCTGCACCCGATGCAATGTTCCCGCACCGGTATCGCGGCCCCGTTCGATAATGACGTGCAGGCCCCCGGCCTCGAGCTCCCGAAGCGCGGATTCAAGCTCCGCGGCCCCCTCGGCGTCCACCTCGAGCCGCACAAGACCGGCAAACTGCCCGGCCAGCTGCACCATTCGGCTCTCCATCCAGTTCGCTCCCGCCGCGGTGGCGCGCGCGGACACCGAGCTCACCAACCCCGGACGGTCCGGTCCTAGCAGTGTCACAATGACTGATATCTTCACACTATTGCCCCTTGATCAACGGCTGCAGGCACGATGGTAGGCGAAGACCCCCGCGGGCGCCCGGCGGCCGCCCCGAGCCCGGGAACCGGGCCGCACCTCAGTCCGGTTCCAGCTCGGACCGAACATCCAGGTAGCGAAGCAGGTCCTTCAGGACCAGCATCCCCACGAGGCGCTCCCCGTCGGTGACCATCAACCGCCCGGTGCGCGACTGCTGCATGCGCTTCAGCGCCTCATCGGCCTTCATATCGGCCTCGATGGTGTTTTCCTTAACCCGCTGCTCGCATGCGTCCTCGACCCGGGTCTCCCCCCGCTCGTCACCGGGCACGTCGCGGACCTCCGAGAGGCCAATGCTGCCGACCAGCCGCTCACCGCGGACCACCGGGAACCGGTCAAAGTTGTGGTGGTAGAGATACTCCTCCACGAATTCCTCGACGGTGGCATCGGCGGGCACCGTCACCGGATCGGCGGTCATGAAGCGGCGCACGGTGCGACCGGCCAGGGCCTGCTGGGTCAGCAACTGCTGATAGCTCGCGGTCGCCGCCGCCTGTACGAACAACCCGATCAGAAACCACCACATCCCGCCGACGAAATTGCCTGCGATGAAGTTCACGAACCCGAGCGCCACCAGCAGGAGCCCGAAGCCCTGACCCATTCGCGTGGCCCAGCGAGTGGCCCAGCGGATGTCGCCCTTGAGATGCCACAGGGCGGCCCGCAGCACCCTTCCACCATCCAGCGGAAAACCGGGGACCATGTTGAAGACCGCGAGCAGGATGTTGATGAACCCGAGGTAGCGGGCGACGCCCGCGACGTGCTCCGGAATGCCCACCGTCACCATCGCCACTGCGAGCAGGTAGAACGCGACGCCCAGCACCACGCTGGCGATGGGGCCTGCGATGGCCATCTGGAACTCGACACGTGGTTCCTTGGGCTCCGACTCGATCTCTGCCGCCCCACCGAAGAGGAACAGCGTGATGCGGTGGACCGGAAGGCCGTGTGCACGCGCGACCACGGAATGGCTCAGCTCGTGGAACAGCAGCGAGAAGAAGAGCCCGAGCATTCCGATCAGGGCCATCGTCCAGTAGGTGAGTGGCGTCAGGTCCGGGTAGACGAAGGGGAAGAATCCGCCCGCAAGCGACCAGGTGACCAGCAGCGCCAGGAAGAGCCAGGTCACGTTGGCCCGGATCTCGAATCCCAGCACGCGGAACAGGCTGAAGCTTTCACCGAACATCGTTTCTCTCCTCGGTACACGCGAAATCGAGACCCGCGGCCGGGCCGGGCGGTCAACCGCTCAGTGTGACCCCGGGGTCGGACCAGGGCAAACCACTGATTCCATTACATTGCAGCCTGCAAAACCGCCCCGTTTTCGACCTTAAAGCCGCATTTTTGCCCCCAAAATCCAGCTCCGGCGGGATGCGCGTCCCGGTATTCGGACCCACAGAATCAGGATGGATCGCCCGCCTCCATGCACTGGAGCGGCGAGTGCGCCGTGATGGGCCGCGCTGCCAGTGCCCGGGCAATCCGCCCGTCGCGTTCGTAGATATCCGGCCTGAGGAGCAGGCTTCCATCCCCAGCCACGTCGGCGGTCCAGTAACCGAGGAGTATCGGGATCGGGCGCGTGAGATAGAAGTTGGCGGTCTCCCACGCCTCCATGAGCTGCGCTGCGCGCTCCGCATCGGCGTCGCTGCCATCCTCGATCAACAGGCCGGCGAGCTCCATCGGGCGCTCCACGCGAACACACCCGGAACTCACCTGCCGGTGGGCACGTGCGAAGATTCGCTTGCTGGGCGTATCGTGAAGGTATACCAGAAACGGATTCGGGAAACGGATCGCGATCGTGCCCAGGGGGTTGTCG
>JAGTVE010000007.1 GCA_018224485.1 Thioalkalivibrio sp.
CCTACCTGAACATCGGGCTGCTGGCACCGCGGGAGGTCTGCGAGGCCGCGCTGGACGCCTGGCGAGAGGGGCGGGCCCCGCTGGCGGCCGTCGAGGGTTTCGTGCGTCAGATCCTCGGCTGGCGCGAGTACGTGCGCGGGCTTTACTGGCTGCTGATGCCGGACTACGCCGACGGCAATTTTCTCGATGCACAGCGACCGTTGCCCGCGTTCTACTGGACCGGCGAGACCCGGATGCGCTGCGTGCGCGCAACGGTGGAGGCGACGCGTCGTAACGCCTATGCGCACCATATCCAGCGGCTGATGATCACCGGCAACTTCGCGCTGCTCGCGGGCATCGCACCGGCCGAGGTGGAGGCCTGGTACCTGGCGGTGTACGCCGATGCCTTCGAGTGGGTGGAGCTACCGAACACGCACGGGATGGCCCTGCACGCTGACGGCGGGCTGCTGGGTTCGAAGCCCTATGCGGCCTCCGGGGCCTACATCGACCGCATGTCCGATTACTGCGGCGGCTGTGCCTACAGCCCGAAGACGAAGCTTGGAGAGAAGGCCTGCCCATTCAATTTTCTCTACTGGAACTTCCTGATGAACAACCGGGAGCGCCTGGCGGGGAATCCCCGGATGGCCATGCCCTACCGCACGTTGGACCGCATGTCCGAGGAACGCCGCGACGCGATCCGGCGTGACTCCGTCGCCTTTCTCGAGGCCCTGGACGCCGGCCGGATGGTCTGATCCGGCCCCGGCGATCCCCCGGGATCGCGGTCGTGGCTGAGCCGCGGAGTGGATTCTGCGGTGGGAATTCTCTAAGCTCCCCCACAACTCGTCGGGTGGGCAACGCCCTCCCGCGTGATTTGGTTCGGGGGCGTGCCCGGGTTACGCCCAGCAGGGATCAGCAAACGGGGGCCGCTTTCTACCGTGAATTCCTACGCCATCTTCCTGCTCTATCTGCTGGCGATCCTCGGGTTCGTTGCGGTGATGCTTCTGGTCAACCGCGCGCTGGGTCCGAAGCCCGCGGCCAGTGCCACGAAGCTGGAAGCCTTCGAGTGCGGGGCGGAGCCGGTGGATCGGCTGAACGTGAAGGCCGTGCCCGTGAAGTATTACGGTATCGCGGTGGTCTTCATCCTCTTCGAGATCGAGACGGTCTTCCTGTTCATGTGGGCGCTGGGCGCGCAGCCATTGACCGGTACGCTGCTGCTGGTCTTCGGGTTCTTCCTGCTGCTTCTGGTGCTGCTGGTGCTCTACGTGTGGAAATCCGGACTGCTCGAGGACGTGCGGGCATGAATCGTTTCAACGTTAAAGGCGTGAGCGGTATGCCCCCACCCCAACCGTTACTGTGGGCATCCTGCCCTCCGCCCTTCGGGCCCGCCTTCGGCGGTTCGAAATCCGCTCCGGGCGGATTGGTCCCCGCAAGCGGGAGAGGCAGATCTTCAATTCTCGGGAAGGTGCAGGTATGAATTCCAGCGATCAGAACAAGGGAGCCTTCGAGTACCTGACCACGCGCAAGGACGAGCTCGTCGGCTGGGCGCGCAAGTTCTCGCTGTTTCCGTATCCGTTCGTCACCGCCTGCTGCGCGATGGAGTTCATGTCGGTGAGTTCCACGATGTACGATACCGACCGCTTCGGCGCCGCGCTGCCGCGTTTCTCGCCACGGCAGGCCGATCTCCTGATGGTGGTGGGCACGATCACGCACAAGCAGGCGCCTGTCCTGCGGCGGGTCTACGAGCAGATGTGCGAACCGAAGTGGGTGATGGCCTTCGGCGTCTGTGCAACCAGCGGCGGCTTCTACCGGAACTACGCGGCCCTGCAGGGCATCGACAAGATCATCCCGGTGGACGTGTACATTCCCGGCTGTCCGCCGCGGCCGGAGTCCGTGATCGACGGGATCATGCAGTTGCAGGAAAAGATCGCCGGATCCAGCCACCCCATCGTGAGCGACCGGTTCTAGCAATGCCTGGCGATCTGCTCGAACGGCTGCGCGCGCGGCTCGCGGACGAGGGACGCGAAGCCGTCTTCGCCCATGGCCTGCTGGCCGTGCAGATTCCGCGCGAGGCGCTGCTGGATACCGCAAACCTGCTCAAGGAAGGTTTCGGCTTCGATCTCTTTCTGGATGTGACCGCGGTGGACTGGCCGGACCGCGATCCGCGATTCGACGTGGTCTACCACCTCTATTCCACCCGCGACCACGTGCGGGTGCGGCTGAAGACGACCGTGCCCGGGACCGATCCCGTGGTGGACACACTCGTGCCGCTGTTCGGCGCCGCGGCGTACATGGAGCGGGAGTGCCACGACATGCTCGGCATCCGCTTCCGGGGCAACGAGGACCTGCGCCCGATTCTGCTCTACGAGGGCTTCGAGGGCCATCCGCTGCGCAAGGACTACCCGAAGGAACGCGAGCAGCCGCTGGTGAGGTACCGCGAATGATGCCCTCCACACCCGTAGGAGCGGCCCCCGTGGGATTGGCCCCCGTGGGAGCGGCCTCTGGCCGCGATGGGCTTGGAGGCTCGGTGACGGTTCGGAGATCGCGGCCGGAGGCCGCTCCCACGAGGCCCCGTCCCGCGAAGGTGGCATCTGCGACGGCGGCGGGACGGTGACGGTGCAGAACACCAGCGACAACCTGCCGAACCCGGTGCGGCCGGCCTTCGACCGCCCGTCCACCGAGGACGGCGTGATCGTGAACATCGGGCCGTCGCACCCGGCGACCCACGGCACGCTGCAGATCATCGCCGAACTCAGCGGTGAGAAGGTCGTGCGGGCCGA
>JAGTVE010000008.1 GCA_018224485.1 Thioalkalivibrio sp.
GGATTCCACCGGCTTTCGCGGCGCGACGTTCAGGCCCCTCGCGCGCCAGATACGCGCGACCGAGCATGCGATGAAGGTCTTGCCGACGCTGGTGTCCGTCGCGGTCACGAACAGGCCGCCGGCGCGCGGCAGAGAGGCGTCGTTGGCGCTCATGCTGGGTCGGCGGTCAGCCGTCGGAGTGCCTCCTGGTAGCGCTCGGCGGTGCGGGCGGCGATCTCCGCCGGAATCTCCGGGCCGGGCGCCTGCTTGTCCCAGTCGAGGCCCTCCAGATAGTCCCGGACGAACTGCTTGTCGAAGGATTCCGGGCTGATGCCCGGCCGGTAGCGCTCCTCGGGCCAGAAGCGCGAGGAATCCGGCGTCAGGACCTCGTCGATCAGGTGCAGACGGCCGGCCCCGTCCAGTCCGAACTCGAACTTGGTGTCTGCGATCAGGATGCCGCGGCGCCGGGCATGCTCACGGGCCATCGCGTAGATGCTCAATGCCGTGTCGCGCACCTCCTCTGCCATCCTGCCGCCCAGCAGCGAGACCACGGCTGCGAAGTCGATGTTGGCATCGTGCTCCCCCTCGCCGGCCTTGGTGCTCGGCGTGAACAGCGCCTCCGGCAGTCGGGCGGCGAGGGTGAGGCCCTCGGGGAGCTCGATGCCGCACAGAGTCCCGGTCGCCTGGTAGTCCTTCCAGCCCGAACCGATCAGGTAGCCCCTGACCACCGCCTCGACCGGCAAGGCCCGCAGCCGCCTCACCACGAGGCTGCGTCCCTCCAGCGGCTGGCGGATGCCGGGGTCCGGCACCACCTCGGACAGCGGAATATCGGTCAGCTGGTTCGGAATGCCCAGCAGCTGCTCGACCTTGCGCATCCAGAAGACCGTAATGGCGGTCAGGATCCGGCCCTTGTCGGGGATTGGTGTGGGCAGCACCACGTCGAAGGCCGACAACCGGTCCGTGGTGACCATCAGCAGGTGATCCTCTCCCACCGCATAGAGATCCCGCACCTTTCCGCGGTGGATCAGCGGCAGGCCCGGGATGTCGCTCTCGAACATCGCGTCTTTCATGGGTGAATCTTAACGTGAAAATCCTGGGCACGCGCACGGCGAAACGGTCCAGCACCGAGCCGCTGCGACAGCGCCCGGCCACCCCGCATGCCCAAGGCGACCCCCACGCCTTGCCCCTGCCCCGCGTGGGGGCTATCTTTGGGCTCCTATGGACGCGGCAGATGCAAAGATTGGCGTGGTGATGGGCAGCAGTTCCGACTGGCCCACGATGGAGCACGCGGTCGGGATGCTCAAGGAGCTGGGGATTCCCTGCGAGACACGCGTCGTGTCCGCCCACCGCACGCCGGACCTGCTGTTCGAATACGCCGAACAGGCCGCGGGCCGCGGGCTGCAGGCGATCATTGCCGGGGCGGGCGGGGCGGCCCACCTGCCGGGGATGCTGGCGGCCAAGACCACGGTGCCGGTACTCGGGGTGCCGGTGGCCTCGCGGCACCTGAAGGGGCAGGACTCGCTGCTGTCGATCGTGCAGATGCCGAAGGGCGTCCCGGTGGCGACCTTTGCGATCGGCGAGGCGGGCGCCGCGAACGCGGCCCTGTTCGCGGCGGCGATGCTCGCCAACGGGGATGCCGCGCTGCGTGCGCGCCTCGTGCAGTTCCGGGAACGCCAGCGCGATGCGGTGCTGGCGCAGGAGCTGCCCGCGGTGCACCGTTGATCCTCCCTCCGGCGACCCTCGGACTGCTCGGTGGCGGGCAGCTGGGTCGCTATTTCACCGTCAGCGCCCGCACCATGGGCTATCGCGTCTGGGTGCTTGACCCCGACCCCGACAGTCCCGCCGGCCGCTTGGCGGATCGTCATCTGCGCGCCGGATTCGATGACCCGGACGCGCTCGCGGAACTGGCGGCGCATGCGGCCGTGGTCACCTGCGAGTTCGAGAACGTGCCGGCTGCCAGCGCCGAATGGCTGGCCGGCCGCGTACTGCTGCGTCCGGATCCACGGGCACTCGCGATCGCGCAGGACCGGCTCGCTGAAAAGCGCTTCCTGGAGGATGCCGGGGTTGCGGTTGCGCCCTGGCTACCGGTCGAGGACATTGCCGCCGCGCGTGGGGCGGCGCCGGACTGGAAGCTGCCGGCCATCCTGAAGACGGCGCGCCTCGGTTACGACGGCAAGGGGCAGCTTCCCGTCCGGACCCGCGAGGGCGTCGCCCGGGCCTTCAGCCAGCTCGGCGAGGTCCCCTGCGTGCTCGAGCAGCGGCTGGAGCTGGACCGCGAGGTCTCCGTGGTGCTGGCGCGGGCTCCCGACGGCGGCTGCCGTTGCTTCCCGGTCACGGAGAACGAGCACCGCGGCGGCATCCTGCACCTGAGCCGGGTCCCGGCCCGCGTCTCCGGGGAGATCCGGGTCCAGGCGGAGGCGGTGGCACAGCACATCGCCGAGCGTCTTGATTATCACGGTGTGCTTACCGTCGAGTTCTTCCTCTCCGGCTCGGGGAGATTGCTGGTGAACGAAATCGCGCCACGCCCGCACAACTCCGGTCACTACACCCTGGATGCGGTCACCGTCTCCCAGTTCGAGCAGCAGGTGCGGGCGGTCTGCGGTCTGGCATTGGCGCCTGCCGAACTGGTGGCGCCGGCGGCAATGCTGAACCTGCTCGGGGACCTGTGGCCGGTGGGCGCCTCCATGCCCGATTTCTCCCGCCTGCTGTCCCACTCGAGAACCCGGCTGCATCTGTACGGGAAGCCGGCCGCCCGTCCGGGCCGGAAGATGGGGCACGTGAACACCCTCGGGGCCCCGGGAGAGGCGGACGCCTCCCGGCCGGCCCGGCTCGCCGAGGGCCTGTGGGCCGAATTGCGCGGTGCCGCTGCCGGGGGCACCGCCAATGGCTGAGGGCCGGGACCTGAGCGATCCCGGGGAAAGGCGGCGACTGCAGCGCGAACTCAAGCGGGACATCCACTTCGCCGACGTGCTGGCCGGGGAGCGGCTGGAGTTCGTAACCACCTGGGGCCTGTTCTCGCCGCGGCGCATCGACGACGGCACGCGGCTTCTCCTTGCTCATGCGCAGGTGCGACCCGCCGACCGCTGCCTCGATCTCGGTTGCGGCTACGGACCGATCGGGCTGGCCTTCGCGCGCAAGGCCCACGAGGGTCACTGCACGCTGGTGGACAAGGACTGCGTGGCGGTGGAGTACAGTCGCCGCAACGCCGAGCTGAACGGTCTCGCGAATGTCGACTGCCTGCTCAGCAACGGCTTCGCCCAGATCGCCGATCGGCGGTTCGACGTGATCGCATCCAACCTTCCGGCGAAGGTGGGCCGGGAGCTGCTCTACACCTACCTGCTGGATGCGTGGGACCAGTTGAACCCCGGAGGGCATCTCTATGTCGTAACGATCACTGGCCTGCGGCGCTTCATCGAGCGGGGCTTCAGGGAGGTCTTCGGCAACTACGACAAGCTGAAGCAGGGCCGGGACTACACGGTCGCCGTTGCCCGGCGCGCAAGCGACTGAATCCTGCCCTGCAACCGGTGCGCGCCGCCCGGATCCAATCGAGCCCCGCAGATGCATCACATCGACGTTGCGTTTCCGCTGTGGCTGCAACTCTTCTCGGCCGCCGGCCTGACCCTGCTGCTGGTCTGGATGTTCCGGGGCATGACCTGGGACGAGCTCTTCGTTCCCGGCCGCCTGCAGCACTTCTTGCTGGCCACCCTGGGTCTGGTGCTGATCTGGAGCATGCAAGCCGCCTCGGTGGATGGCCTGGCCATGCATTTTCTCGGCGTGGTCGTGGTGACGCTGGTCTTCGGCTGGCGGCTGGCCATCCTGATGACCACCCTGGTGGTGGCCGCGCTCGCGGTGATTGGCATCGTTGACCCGATGCTGGCGCCGCTCAAGGTCCTTCTGACGGGCGTGGCGCCGGCACTGGGAACCTGGGGCCTGCTCCGCTTCAGCGAGCGGCGCCTGCCACCGCACATGTTCATCTACCTGTACGTGGTCGGTTTCTTCGGCGGGATGCTGTCGGTGCTGGTGGTGATGGCCGGGAACGCCCTGGTCTTCGGTCTCTTTACGGATGCCGCGTGGGAGTCTATCTTCAGGGAGTACCTGCAATATACCCCGTTGCTGGTGCTGCCGGAGGGTGTGCTTAACGGCATGGTGATCACCGGCCTGGTGATGTTCCGTCCGGAGTGGGTGATTACCTATTCGGATGCCCGGTATTTGGACGGCCGTTAATGCCCCGTTCAGGTTTGCTGGCGTAGTCTGCCGGCGTGATCTAGGATCGTCCGACAAAAAAACAGGCGTCTTACCCGCAGATCCTTGAAGGAGGATACGAGATGAAGAGATTGATGTTGGTCGCCGCGAGTGTGGCGATGCTGGCCGGAATGGCCGGAGTCGCGCAGGCCGGTGATGTCGTGGCCGGTCAGGCCAAGTACGCGACCTGCGTCGGCTGCCATGGTGCGGCCGGCCAGGGGCAGGCGATCTTCCCGAAGGTGGCAGGCAAGGACACGGAGTATCTGGTCGGCGTGCTAGGTCAGTATCGCGCCGGTGAGCAGGTCGGGCCCAATGCCGCGATGATGTGGCCGCATGCGATGAACCTGAGCGACGAGGACATTGCCGACGTGGCGGCGTACATCAACTCCCTGGAGTGACGTCCCCGGCATGGCAGTCTTCGGGCTGCCCTCCGGATGGCTGACAGGGCCGCCGCAAGCTCCGCTCGCGGCGGCCCTTTCGTTCCGGGGAGGCTCCGCCGGTTTTGCCTCGCGCCGGGCCTTCCGGTAGAGTCTTTCGGCTATGCCGTGTGCCGTTGTGGCGCGGCTCTAAAACTGGTTCCGACCGCGAGGTTCCCATGGCCCTTCCCGACCTGATTGCCCCCTCCATTCTCTCCGCCGACTTCGCCCGCCTCGGGGAGGAGGTCGACAACGTGCTGCGCGCGGGCGCCGACATCGTGCACTTCGACGTGATGGACAATCACTACGTGCCCAATCTGACGATCGGCCCGCTGGTCTGCGAGGCCCTGCGCAAACACGGCGTGACCGCGCCGATCGACGTGCACCTGATGGTCAAGCCGGTGGACCGCATCGTGCCCGACTTCGCGCAGGCCGGGGCCACGTACATCACCTTCCATCCCGAGGCCTCGGAGCACATCGACCGCACCTTGCAGCTGATCAAGGCCGAAGGCTGCAAGGCCGGTCTGGTCTTCAATCCGGCAACGCCGCTGTCGCACCTCGACTACGTGCTGGACAAGATCGACATGATCCTGCTGATGTCGGTGAACCCGGGCTTCGGCGGCCAGAAGTTCATCCCCGCTACGCTGGACAAGCTGCGCGAGGCGCGCCGGCGCATCGAGGAGTCCGGGCGCGAGATTCGGCTCGAGGTCGACGGTGGCGTGAAGGCGGACAACATCCGGGACA
Source organism: Thioalkalivibrio sp. (assembly GCA_018224485.1). Taxonomy (GTDB): domain Bacteria; phylum Pseudomonadota; class Gammaproteobacteria; order Ectothiorhodospirales; family Ectothiorhodospiraceae; genus Thioalkalivibrio. The sequence goes on from JAGTVE010000008.1 coordinate 5,382, forward strand.
TCAAGGCCGCCGGCGCAGACACCTTCGTCGCCGGTTCCGCGATCTTCGGTGCGGCCAGCGACACCGACCCGAACCACTACGACAGCGTCGTGCGCAAGATGCGCGAAGAGCTCGCCCAGGCCTGATCCGGACCGCCGCCGTGTCCCTGCCGCGTCCCCGGATGATTCTGATCGACCTGGACGGCACGCTGGTCGACAGCGTGCCGGACCTGGCCTTCAGCGTCGATGCGATGATGGACGAGCTCGGTCTGCCGCGGCGCGGCGAGCAGGCCGTGCGCAAGTGGGTCGGCAATGGCGTCGAGCGCCTGGTCAAGCGTGCGCTGGTCAACGATCTCGATGGCGACCCCGATCCCGAGCTCTACGGCCGGGCGCTGCCGGTCTTCATGCGCGTGTACCAGGAGAACACCTCGCGGCGCAGCCGGCTGTATCCGGGAGTGCGTGAAGGCCTCGACCAACTTCAGGCCGAGGACTTCCGAATGGGCTGCGTGACCAACAAGGCCGAGCGTTTCACATTGCCTCTGCTGCGCGACAAGGGCATCCTCGATCGATTCTCGCTGGTGGTCTCGGGCGACACGCTGGAATTCAGCAAGCCGCACCCCGCGCCCCTTCTGCACGCCGCCGCGGAACTCGGCGTGACGCCCGGGGAGTCGCTGATGATCGGCGATTCCCGCAGTGACGTGAAGGCGGCGCGCGCGGCCGGCTTCCGGATCGTCTGCATGAGCTACGGATACAATCACGGCGAGGATATCCGCACGGAGGGTCCGGACGCCGTGCTCGACCGCCTGGACGAGCTGCCGTCCCTGCTGCAGCCCGAGGCTGCCTGATGCAGTACGGCGAGGGCGACGCACCGCCGCCGGGTGGCCATGGCACCTGAGCAGTACGACCGCCTGGTGGCCGAGGGTCACAACCGCATTCCGCTGGTGCGGGAGGTGCTGGCGGATCTCGATACCCCGCTGTCCATCTTCATGAAACTGGGCAACCAGCCCTTCACCTACCTGTTCGAATCGGTACAGGGCGGCGAGAAGTGGGGACGCTATTCCTTCATCGGCCTCCCGACGCGCACGCTGCTTCGGGTGCGCGGCCATCAGATCGAGGTGGAGACCGACGGCGTGGTCGTGGAGAGCCTCGAGCATGCCGATCCCCTGGCCTGGATCGAGGAATTCCAGGCCCGCTTCCGGGTGCCGGAACTCGGGGGATTGCCCCGCTTCACCGGCGGCCTGGTCGGCTATTTCGGTTTCGAGACCGTGCAGCTGATCGAGTCACGGCTGGCGGGCCAGCACAAACCCGACGCCCTGGGGCTTCCGGACATCCTGCTGATGGTGTCCGACGAGGTAGTGGTCTTCGACAACCTCGCCGGCCGGCTCTACCTGGTGGTGCACGCGGATGCCTCGCGCGCCGATGGCCAGGCGGAGGCCTCCCTGCGGCTGGACCGGCTCGAGGCCCGGCTGCTCGAGCCCTTTGATCGGCCGCAACCGCACCCGAGACCGCATGCGGTGCCGGAGTACTCCGCCGGCTGGTCCGCCGAGGACTTCAAGGGTGCCGTGGCCCGGGCACAGCAGTACATCGTCGACGGCGATGTGATGCAGGTGGTGCTGGCGCAGCGGATGAGCGTCCCGTTCAGCGCGCCGCCCCTGGATCTGTACCGTGCGCTGCGCGGCCTGAATCCCTCCCCGTACATGTACTACATGGATCTCGGCGATCACCACGTGGTGGGGGCCTCGCCGGAGATCCTGGTGCGTGTCGAGGACCAGCGGGTCACGGTGCGCCCCATCGCGGGGACCCGTCCGCGCGGCAGGAGTCCCGAGGAGGACCGGGCCCTCGAGACGGAGCTGCTGGCGGATCCCAAGGAGCGGGCCGAGCATCTGATGCTGATCGATCTCGGGCGCAACGACGTGGGGCGGGTCGCCAGCACCGGTACAGTGAAGGTCACCGATACGATGGTGGTCGAGCGCTATTCGCACGTGATGCATATCGTGTCCAACGTGGAGGGCCTGCTGAAGCCGGATCTGAGCGCGATGGACGTGCTGCGGGCGACCTTCCCGGCGGGTACGGTCAGTGGCGCTCCGAAGATCCGGGCGCTGGAGATCATCCAGGAACTGGAGCCGGTCAAGCGGGGCGTTTATGCTGGAGCCGTCGGTTATCTCTCGTGGTCCGGGAACATGGATACCGCGATCGCGATCCGTACCGCGGTCCTGCACGATGGCGTGCTGCATATCCAGGCGGGTGCGGGAGTGGTGTACGATTCTGTGCCGGAGAACGAGTGGCAGGAGACCTTGAACAAGGGCAGGGCGGTGGTGCGTGCCGCGGAGATGGCCATCTCCGGGTTCAGTTCACGTCGCGCCTGATCCGGGGCGGCATTGCCCGAGGCATGCGGCGCGCAATCCTGTTTCTGCTGCTGCTGTGGCTGTTGCCGCAACCGGTGCTGGCGCAGGTGATGCTGCTGATCCCCGGTGTTCAGGCCCAGGAGCAGACCCACCCCTTCCGCGAGGCCGGCGTCACGGTTCCGCTGGTGGCCTCGGGCTGGATCGACGGCGGGCAGATGCTGCCCTCGCTGCGCGGCGTGGAATTCGACCGCTCGCCTGAGGCCAAAAGCAGGCTGTTCTACACCCTGGTGATGCCCACCGACCGGCCGATCTCGATGCAGGCCGAGTGGCTGAACCTCTATCTCGATGCCGCCACGCGGCGCCATCCCGACGAGCCCGTGATCCTGGTTGCCCACTCCCTTGCCGGAGTCGTGGCGCGTTATTCCCTGGTCACGCGCAAGCGCCCGGAGGTGTCTGCGCTGATCACCATCGCCACTCCCCATGTCGACGGCACGATGATCGAGCTTGGCGATTTCTTCTGGCAGTCGCCGCTCGGGACGTACACGCCGCTTCTGGGTCAGTCGGATCTCCGGCAGCTGCTGGAACTGTACTCCGGAATCAGCCCGGACCAGTCGGGCAACGTGCTGCGGTGGCTCAGTCACCAGACCCATCCGGACATCCGCTACGTGGCCATCGTGCGGATGGCGGACACGGTCGTGGAACCGATGCTGCAGGATCTCAATCGCGTGTCCGACCTCCGGGGCCGGGCCGAGCGCTTGCTGAGTCCGGACGGGCACGCCCTGACGGGGAGTGACGGGACGGTGCTCGCCGCGCTGTTTTCCGAGATCGTGGGTCAGCCCGACCGATGATCCCGCGTTGGCGTGCAAATACAGCCACGGAAGAACACGGAAGGCACGGAAACGCAGGCTGTTAAAGCTCTTTTCAGTGTCCTTCCGTGTTTTCCGTGGCCCGGTTTTTCATCGTCTTGGGTGGCGCAGTGCCATGACATTTAACGTCCCCGGGCCCCGGGCTTACCGGGGCCCGGGTCGTTCAGGCCGCGTGGTCGAAGATGAAGTGATGCCGCGGACGGTACTGCCGTATGTCCTGCTTCCCGAGCACCTTGAGCACCTCCGGGTGGTTGGCGAACTGATCCAGCGTGATGCCGTCCAGGAAGTCGTGCAGCTGCTGGTCGAATTCCATCCAGAGCCTCTCGGTCAGTGGCGGCTCCTCTTCCACTTCGGTGTCGTCCTGGTGCTGCTTCAGCCGGGTCAGGTTCATCGTGTCGCCGAGTGCGTCGATGATGTCCGCGACGCTGACCTGCTCGGGACGCTGCGCCAGACGGTACCCGCCGCCCGGACCACGGATTCCCTCGACGAGTCCACCCTTGCGCAGCTTGGCGAACATCTGCTCAAGGTAGGACATGGAGATGCCCTGGCGCTCGGAGATGCCGATCAGCGTCACCGGTCCGGTGCGCTCATGGATGGCGATATCCATCATCGCGGTAATGGCGAAACGGCCCTTGGTTGAGAGTTTCATGGCGGACTCCTCGTTCTTGTGCTTGGAGCGTATTAGATCAAAGACCAAGTATGGCAGTCAAGAATGACGGGTCGGACTGTGCGTGCCTGATGGCGGCCACTCGCAGCCCCCTCCTGGTCCCGGCTCAGAGGTCCTCGGGCCGCAGGCTGCCGAGATGCCGGAATCCGTCGCCTCCCAGCGGCTCGAAGACCGCGATGCCGCCCTCGTCGACGAACACGTTGGCGGCCGCGCGCAGGTTCAGATTGTGTCCCACGATCACCGTGTTCTTGGTCGCGTCGGCGGGCGGCGTCGCCAGCATCTCGCGCAGCGCGGGGACAAGCCGGTCGCGCCGGGCGGGATCGCGGGTGGCGGGCAGGTTGAACAGCTCATCCACCCGCTCGTAGCGACCGAAGGCCAGTTCCGCAGTGTCCCGGTTGCGGCAGAAGTCGCTCGTCAGCACGTCCCCGACCGGGATGCCATGGCGCTCGAAGGCCCTGCCGACACGGCGCGCCTGTTGCCGCCCCTCGTCGTTCAGGTTGCGCTGCGTCTCGCAGCGGTTGATGTCGGACAGGTCAGTGTCGCGCTGACTCCGGTCGGTCTTCGCGTGACGCCAGTAGATCACCAGCCCACCCGCCTGCATCTCCTCGACCAGCGGTGCGGGGCCTTCGACGGCCAGTGCGGCGGGGGTCAGCAGCAATGCGGCGAGCAGCAGGGCAATGAACCGTGAAGGCATGATTCTCTCCTCGGGGAGCCGTGGTAACGGGTCATGGGACCGCGGGGGTGGCCCGGAAATTCAACCCGCTGGTGCCCCGGTGCGCGGCGCCGCAAGTAGAGGTTTATCGAATCCTCGATCTGGGCGACAATCACCGGCCGTTCGGTTCCCGTCCCCGCCATCCTCCGCGCTGACGATCAACCGCAGCGACCACAGGGCCTCCAGCGCATGATCCTGATGATCGACAACTACGACTCCTTCACCTTCAACCTGGTGCAATACCTGGGCGAACTCGGGGCGGAGGTGGTCGTGCACCGCAACGACCAGATCGATGTCGAGGGCGTGCGCGAGATCGCCCCGGACGGCATCGTGATCTCTCCTGGTCCCTGCACGCCAAACGAGGCGGGCGTGTCTCTGGATGTGATCCGCAGCCTTGCGGGCGAAATCCCGCTGCTGGGCGTCTGCCTCGGTCACCAGGCCATCGGCCAGGCCTTTGGCGGACGGGTGGGGCACGCGAAGGCGATCATGCATGGCAAGACCTCCATGGTCTTTCATTCGGGGCTCGGCGTGTTTGAGGGGCTGGACAACCCCTTCGAGGCCACGCGCTATCACTCGCTGGTGATCGAACAGGACAGCCTGCCGGACTGCCTGGAGGTCACGGCCTGGACCCGCGATGAGTCCGGCGCGGTGGACGAGATCATGGGCGTGCGCCACCGGAGCCTGCCGGTGGAGGGCGTGCAGTTTCACCCGGAGTCCATCCTGACCCGGCACGGTCACGATCTGCTGCGCAACTTCCTGAAGCGCCTTCCGGCAGCCGCCTGAGCTGGTGGGTCGTCTGCCGGGACGTGCCCGGTTACACTGACGCACCATGGTTGAGCGCTACACGGACCGGGAGTGGCGGGTGAAGATACAGGAAGCAATCGCGGCACTGATCGAGGGACAGGACCTCGAAGCCGGGGCCATGGTCTCGGTGATGGAATCGGTGATGACCGGCCAGGCCACGCCGGCCCAGATCGGGGCCCTGCTGGTCGCGCTGCGGATCAAGGGCGAGACGCCCGACGAGATCGTGGCTGCCGCGCGGGTGATGCGCGAACTGGCGACTCGGGTGGAGGTGGCTACGGACGGGCTGGTGGACACCTGCGGCACCGGCGGCGACGCCTCGGGCACCTTCAACATCTCCACCGCATCCGCGCTGGTGGCGGCCGCCGCCGGTGCGCGCGTGGCGAAGCACGGCAACCGCTCGGTGTCCTCGAGCTCGGGCAGCGCGGACGTGCTGCAGGCGCTGGGCGTCAGCCTGGGCATCGCGCCCGAGGGTGTGGCGGCCTGCATCGATCGCGTCGGGGTCGGCTTCCTGTTCGCTCCCGCCCATCACGGGGCGATGCGCCACGCGATCGGGCCGCGCCGGGAACTGGGCGTGCGGACCATCTTCAACCTGCTCGGGCCGCTGACCAACCCGGCTGGGGCCCCGAACCAGGTGCTGGGCGTCTTTTCGCGGGACTGGGTCAGGCCGCTCGCCGAGGCCCTGCAGAAGCTGGGCAGCCGGCACGTCCTGGTGGTGCACGCAGAGGACGGCCTCGACGAGATCAGCATCTCGGCTCCGACCGGACTCGCCGAATTGCGCGATGGCAGGATTCGCGAGTACCGCCTCTCGCCCGAGGACTTCGGGCTGCCGCTCGCCCCGCCCGAGCGCATTCGGGTTGATTCGGTCGAGGCCTCGGCGGCGATGATCCGCGCGGTGCTCGACGGCGAGCCCGGCGCCGCCCGCGACATCGTTCTGCTGAACGCCGGCGCGGCGGTGTATGTGAGCGGCCGCGCCACCAGTCACGCCGAGGGCGTCGCCGCCGCGGCCCGGGCCATCGACAGCGGCGCCGCGGCTGAGCGGCTGCGGCAGCTCGCGAACCTCACCGCGGAACTGCCGGAGTGGAAGCCGTGACCTCCGGCAACGCTGAGGTGCCTGACGTCCTGCAGAGGATCCTTGCCCGCAAGCGCGAGGAGGTCGACAGGCGCTCGAGCCTGCTGGCGCGCAGCGAGCTCTCGGCCCTCGCGGCGGTGGCAGAATTGCCGCGCGGCTTCCGGGCGGCCCTGCTGGAGCGCATCGACGCGGGCCGTCCCGCGGTGATCGCGGAGATCAAGAAGGCCAGTCCCAGCAAGGGCCTCCTGCGGGAGGACTTCGACCCGGTCGCGATCGCGCGCGCCTACGCCGAGAGTGGTGCGGCCTGCCTGTCGGTACTCACCGATGTCGAGTTCTTCCAGGGCGCGGACGCCTACCTGCAACAGGCGCGCGCGGCATGCAGTCTGCCCCTGCTCCGCAAGGACTTCGTGATCGATGCCTATCAGGTCGAGGAGTCGCGCGCGCTCGGCGCCGACTGCATCCTGCTGATCGTGGCGGCGCTGAAGGATGATCAGCTGGGCTATCTCTACCGGCAGGCGCGGCACCTGGGAATGGACGTGCTGGTAGAGGTCCACGACCGCGCCGAGCTCGAGCGTGCGCTGGAGCTCGGCGCGGATCTGATCGGGATCAACAACCGGGATCTGCGCAGCTTCGCGACCCGGCTCGAGACCACGCTGGAACTGTGCGCCGCGGTTCCGGACGAAGTGCTGCTGGTCACCGAGAGCGGGATTCAGGAGCCTGCCGACGTTGCACGCATGGAGGCCGCCGGCGTCCATGCCTTTCTGGTCGGCGAGGCCTTCATGCGCGCCCCGGATCCGGGTATGGCCCTTACGCGGCTGTTCGGCTGATCCGGTTCGGGTAACAAATACGCCAGATCGCGGCACCCCCGTGGCGGCCGCGCGAGGAGATGAACCGATGCAGGTAAGGGTGAAGTGGCTGGACGGGATGGCCTTCGTCGGAGAGACCGGAAGCGGACACGCGGTGGTGATGGACGGGGCGCCGGAGCTCGGCGGACGCAATCTGGGCGCCCGGCCGATGGAGATGCTGCTGCTCGGGTTGGGCGGCTGCACCAGCTTCGACGTGATCGCGATCCTGAAGAAGGCCCGGCAGCCGGTGCTCGACTGCGAGGTCACCGTCCAGGCCACGCGCTCGGAGAAGGTGCCCAAGGTCTTCACCGAGATCGCGGTGCATTTCCGGGTGTACGGCAACGGACTCTCGGAGAAGCACGTGGCGCGGGCGGTGGATCTCTCGGCAAACCGGTACTGTTCGGCATCGATCATGCTCGGCGCGTCGGCGAAGATCACCCACGACTTCAGCATCCTCGAGGGGCCGGCGCCGCGCCAGGAGGGTCCTGCCGCGGCAGCGGAATGAATCGTTGACACCCTGATCGAGGTGTCTAAAATTCGGCGCTCTTTGGTCGGGGCTGGAGGAGAAGGCCATGCTGGCTCGGCACGACAAGCGCATCAAGCTCCACGGGTTCAACAACCTGACCAAGAGCCTGAGCTTCAACATCTACGACATCTGCTACGCGGCGGGTGAGCGGCACCGGAACGAGTACATCGCCTACATCGACGAGGCCTACAACGCCGCGCGTCTGACCCAGATCCTCACCGACGTCGCGCACCTGATCGGGGCGAACATCCTCGACATCTCACGGCAGGACTACGAGCCGCAGGGGGCCTCGGTGACGATGCTGATCTCCGAGGAGCCGGTGGCCACCGAGAAGATCGGCTATACCGAGGGTCCGGGCCCGTTGCCCGAGACCGTGGTCGGCCACCTCGACAAGAGCCACATCACCGTGCATACCTATCCGGAGTCGCATCCGGAGGGCGGGATCTCGACCTTCCGGGCGGACATCGACGTCTCGACCTGCGGGCGGATCTCGCCGCTGCGCGCACTGAACTACCTGATCCACAGCTTCGAATCCGACATCGTGATCATGGACTACCGGGTGCGCGGCTTCACCCGGGACGTGCGTGGCAAGAAGCACTTCATCGATCACAAGATCAATTCCATCCAGGACTTCCTGTCGCGCGACACGAAGGACAAGTACCAGATGGTCGATGTGAACGTGTACCAGGAATACCTGTTCCACACCAAGATGGTGCTGAAGGACTTCGATCTCGACAACTACCTGTTCGGGCTGGGCAAGGAGGACTACCCGGCCAAGGAGGCCGCCCGCATCTCCAAGCTGCTCAAGCGCGAGATGATGGAGATCTTCTATGGCAAGAACATGACCCGCGGAGCCTGACACCCACCCCTCCGCAGGGGCGGCTTCCAGCCGCGATCCCTTCCGCCGCCCCGGCAATCGCGGCCAGAGGCCGCGCCCACGACGCCGCTTGCACGAGGGCGCTTCCAAGGCCTGACACCCTCTCCCCCGTAGGAGCGGCTTCCAGCCGCGATCCCTCTTGCCGCCC
>JAGTVE010000009.1 GCA_018224485.1 Thioalkalivibrio sp.
CGTCAGCGGTCTCGACAACCTGCTCGAGCCCGAGGAACGGCCGGTGAGCCGGAGACCGCCACAGGTGGCGGCGCCGGCAGCCGGCGACGAGCGCCCACGCCCTGGGAATGTATCCGGACCAGGGCCCAGGCCGGCACGGGAACCGACGCTGGAATCGGCCCCGACACCCGAATCGGAGACACCGGGGCCAAAGACACACGGGCCAAAGACACCTGGGCCCGAGCCTCGGGCGAAACCCGAATCCCGACCCGCACCCGGATTGGCACTCGGGTCCAGAGCCCCGCGGCCCGCCGTGCCGCTGGTGGCGAAGCGCGCGGGCGCGAAGGTCGCGTCGGTGTTCTCCGATCTGAAGCAGCGCGTCGCGCCTGGCGAGACCCCGGCACCGAAGCCCCGGGCGCCCGCTGCCGATGCGCAACCGTCCCCGGGCCGGCCGGCGGCAGGGGAGCACTTCGACGACGTGTCGGAGCCGCGGGTGGTGGGGCGCAATCCCCTGTCGCCGGACACGAGGCCCGAGAAGATCCTGGTGCTGCACGTGGTCGCGCCACGCAACCGGCCGTTCACCGGGGTCGCGCTGGGCGCCGCGCTGCGCCGGGCCGGGCTCGGGCTCGGCGCGATGTCGATCTACCATTATCACGAAGAGGGCGACCCGCCGGATGGCGACCCGCTGTTCAGTGCCGCGAACATGGTCGCGCCGGGCACGCTCGGCGACGATGACCTCGCCGACATGATGACGCCCGGTATCACGCTGTTCCTGCAACTGCATGCCTGTGACCGTCCGCAGCGCGCCTTCGAGCTGCTCCTGGAGACGGCACACGTGCTGGCGCGCGATCTGGGAGGGCGGGTGCTGGACGCGCAGCAGTCCACCGCGACCAACCAGACGCTCGCCCACATGCGCGAGGAGATGAACCACTGGCTGCTGCGCCACCGACCGGAGCTGTTGCGCAGAAAGGCCGCGAAGTGACACCGCGGGATCGCGCGGGGGACGCGGCCCGCCGGGCCGCCGAACTGCGCGAGCGGATCGCTTATCACGACCGGCGCTACTACGTGCTGGACAATCCCGAGATCAGTGACGCCGAGTACGACGAGCTGCTGGCGGAGCTGCAGCGGATCGAGGCCGGGCACCCCGAGCTGGTGGTGCCGGAATCGCCGACCCAGCGCGTCGGGGGCGCGCCGGCCACCAGCTTCGAGCCGGTGCGCCACCGGCTGCCGATGCTCTCTTTGAACAACGGGTTCACCGAGGACGAACTGCTCGCCTTCGATCGCCGGGTGCGCGAGCGGCTGGGCCGTGACGGTGAGCCGGGAATCGAGTACATGGCCGAGCCGAAGCTCGACGGGCTCGCGATCAGCCTGCTCTACCGCGACGGCCGGCTGGAGCGGGCGGCCACCCGCGGCGACGGCGAGACCGGCGAGGACGTGACCGGCAACGTGCGTACCGTGCGCGCGATCCCGCTGTCCCTCGAGGGTTCCGGATGGCCGCCGGAGTTCGAGCTGCGCGGCGAGGTCTTCATGCGCCGGCCCGACTTCGAGCGGCTGAACGCGCGGCTCTACGATGCCGGGGAGCGCGGCTTCATGAACCCCCGCAATGCGGCGGCCGGGAGTCTGCGCCAGCTCGATCCGGCGGTCACCGCCCGCCGGCCGCTCAGCTTCTTTGCCTACGGTCCGGGCTGGGTCCCCGAGGACCTCGAGCTTCCGGATACGCAGTATGCGGTACTCGACTGGTTCGAGAGCATCGGCATTCCGGTCTGTCCGGATCGCAGGCGGGTGACCGGGGCTCGGGGCGCGCTGGACTATTACCGGCAGATGGCCGTTCGCCGCGCGGAACTGCCCTACGACATCGACGGCGTGGTCTTCAAGGTGGACCGGCGCGGGGATCAGCAGCGCCTGGGCTACGTTGCCCGGGCACCGCGCTGGGCGCTGGCTCACAAGTTTCCGGCGGAGGAGCGCACCACGCAGCTGCTGGCGGTGGACTTCCAGGTCGGGCGTACCGGCGCGCTGACCCCGGTGGCGCGGCTGGAGCCGGTACTGGTCGGCGGCGTGATGGTGAGCAATGCGACGCTGCACAACATGGACGAGGTCGTTCGCAAGGACATCCGCATCGGGGACCGTGTGGTGGTGCGCCGGGCCGGGGACGTGATCCCGGAGGTCGTCGGCCGCGCCGGGGGCGAGCGTGAGCCGGACACGCGACCGGTGCGGCTGCCGGAGGCCTGTCCCGAGTGCGGTTCCCACGTCGAGCAGGAGGAGGGGAAGGCCGTGGCGCGTTGCACGGGCGGGCTGGTCTGCCCGGCGCAGCGGCGCGAATCCCTGCGCCACTTCGTATCGCGCAAGGCGATGGACATCGAGGGCTTCGGCGAGAGGCTGATCGAGCAGCTGGTCGGGACCGGGACCGTGAATACCCCGGCGGAGCTCTTCGACCTCGACGCGGCGCGGCTGGAGGGCTTCGAGCGCATTGGCGCGAAGTCGGCCCGGAACCTGGAGGAGGCGCTGGAGAGCGCGCGCGAGACCACCCTGCAGCGCTTCATCTTCGCGCTCGGCATCCGCGAGGTGGGGGAGGTCACCGCGCGGGCGCTGGCCGAACACTTCGGCGGGCTGGAGCCGCTGATGCAGGCCCCGGTAGAGGAGCTGGAGGGCATCCGGGACGTGGGACCGGTGGTTGCGCGGCACATCGCGAACTTCTTCGCGGAGGTGCACAACCGCGAGGTGATCGAGGCCCTTCGCCGCGCGGGCGTCCACTGGCCCCAGACGCGGCCCGCCGCCGAGCGCCCGCAGCCACTGGCAGGCCGGACCTATGTGCTGACCGGCAGCCTCGAGGGCCTGACCCGCGAGGAGGCGGGCGCGCGCCTGCAGGCCCTCGGTGCGAAGATCACCGGCAGTGTGTCGCGCAACACCACCGCGGTGATCGCCGGCGAGAACCCCGGCTCCAAGCTCGCGAAGGCCGAGAAACTCGGCGTGCCCATCCTGGACCAGTCAGCCCTGGAAGAACTCCTGCACTCCGCGTAGGAGGCCAGCCTCTGGCCGATCTTTCCCGGCGCCGAATCGGCGAGAGGGCTCGCCTCCTACAGGGGCCGGGGCGAACGTTGTAGGAGGCCAGCCCCTGGCCGATCTTCCCCGACGCGGGAATCGGCGCGAGGGCTCGTCTGCCGCGGAGCGGCGTCAGGTCCCCATCACGCGAACAGCTTTCTCCGGAAGAACTCCGGCGTCGCCGCGGCGGCGCGCTGGATCGCGGCGTTGTAGTAGTCGGTGTGGAACGGCAGCTCCTCCGCGGCCTCTTCCCGGTGGAAGCACAC
>JAGTVE010000010.1 GCA_018224485.1 Thioalkalivibrio sp.
CGACGAGGATCCCCCGAAGCTGGTCCTGGAGGCCGACGCGGAGACCGCCACCGTGCGTGGGTTGATGGCGCTGATGCTGCTGCCCTTCCGGGACAAGACCCCCGAGGAGGTGCTGGCCACCGATCCCCACGAGATGTTCGGCCCGATGGGCCTGGAGAGCGCGCTGAGCCCGACCCGGCGTGCGGGGCTCGAGGCCCTGTTGTTCCGGGTGCGCGAGCTGGCCGTGGAGCACTCGGCGACTGCCTGAATCGGATGGTGGGCCCGCTGCGCTTGGCCCACCCTACGAGGCTACGGGGTGGCGGGCAGGGTTGGCAAGACGAAGTGTGGCCACCATCGGGCCTGAACGGAACAAACAATTGATCGGCCTGACCGCCCGCTGGCGGAAGGCCAACAGGAACATGACCCAGGAGAATACAGCCATGCTGAAGATCAACGACCTGCACGCCCGGGTGGAGAACGGCACCCCCATCCTCAAGGGCATCGACCTCGAGGTGAAGCCCGGCGAGGTCCACGCGATCATGGGGCCGAACGGCTCCGGCAAGAGCACCTTGTGCCAGGTGCTCGGCGGCCGCGACGGCTACGAGGTCACCAGCGGCACCGCCGAATACCTCGGCGAGGACCTGTTCGCGCTCGAGCCCGAGGAGCGCGCCCGCGCGGGACTGCTTCTGGGCTTCCAGTACCCCGTGGAGATCCCGGGCGTGAAGAACATCTACCTCCTGAAGGAGGCCTACAACGCCCAGCGCAAGCACCGCGGGGAACCCGAGGCGGATACCTTCCAGTTCCTCAAGCTGGTGCGCGAGAAACTGCAGATGATGCAGATGGACGAGAGCTTCCTGCATCGCGCCGTCAACGCCGGGTTCTCCGGCGGCGAGAAGAAACGCAACGAGATCCTGCAGATGCTGGTGCTCGAGCCGAAGCTCGCGTTGCTCGACGAGACCGATTCCGGGCTCGATATCGATGCGCTGAAGATCGTGTCGGACGGTGTGAACAAGCTCCGCTCGGCGGATCGCGCGATCGTGCTGGTCACGCACTACCAGCGCCTGCTGAGCTACATCGAACCCGATTTCGTTCACGTCCTGTCGGACGGACGGATCATCAAGTCCGGCGACAAGACCCTGGCCGAAGAGCTCGAGCGGAGCGGCTACCTGGGCATCATCGAGGAGGCAGCATGAGCGCGAATGCCCTCAGTCAGCACTACGCCGAACAGGTCCGGCAGATACAGGACGGGCTCCCACCCGAGCTTCCGGAGTGGCTGGCGGGTCGTCGCCGCGGCGCGGCCCAGCGCTTCGCCGCCGCGGGCTTCCCGGATCCGCGGCAGGAGGAGTGGAAATACACCAACGTTCGTCCGATCGCGACCAAGCCCTTCGCAACCGCCGAGGCGGTGGTCGCGGTGTCCCCCGAGACGATTGCGGGTCTGGCCTTCGAGGGACTGGATGCCTATCGCATGGTCTTCGTGGATGGGCGGTTCCGGCCCGAGCTCTCGGATCTCGAGGGGCTGCCGGAAGGCGTGGTCGTGCGCAGCCTCTCGGACATGCTCGGCGGTGAGGCGGATCGTCTCGAGCCGCTGCTGGGGACCCTCTCCCATGACCGCTTCTCCAGCTTCGCGGCTGCGAACATGGCCTTCATGAGCGACGGGGCAGTGATCATGCTGGGCAAGGGAGTGCGCGTGGAACGACCGCTGCACCTGCTGCTCGTGGGATCGGCGGGGAGCCCGGCCGCGTGGCACCACCCGCGCGTGCTGGTTCAGGCCGCCGAGGAGTCCGAGGTGACCATCGTGGAGCACTACGCGGATCTCGACGGCGCCAGCGGGTTCACGAACACGGTAACCGAGCTGCGGGCCGAGGCCGGTGCGCAGGTGCGCCACTACCTGGTTCAGGACCATGCGGACAGCGCCTACCACATTGGCAGCGTCTTCGTGCAGCAGCGCCGCGACAGCCGGGTGACCTCGCACAACGTGAACCTCGGCGGCCGCCTGGTGCGGCACGACCTGAACATCGACCTCACCGAGCCGGGCGCAGAGATCGAGCTGAACGGTCTCTTCCTGGTGGGCGGACGCCAGCACGTGGACACCCACACCCGCGTGCATCATTCCTCGCCCAACACGACCAGCCGGGAGCAGTACCGGGGTATCGGTCAGGGACATGGCCGCGGCGTCTTCAAGGGCCGGGTGCTGGTGGAACGCGGCGCCCAGAAGACCGACGCCCAGCAGCACAGCGCCAACCTGCTGCTGTCGCCGAACGCCGAGATCGACACCAAGCCGGAACTGGAGATCTACGCCGACGACGTGAAGTGTGCGCACGGGGCGACGGTCGGCCAGCTGGACGAGACCTCGCTGTACTACCTGCGCAGCCGTGGCATCGGCACGGAAGCGGCGCGGGGAATGCTGGTCTTCGCCTTCGCCGACGAGGTCCTCGAGCGCATGGAACTGGCGCCGGTTCGCACCAGCATCGAGCGTCGGCTCGCCGCACGCCTGCCCCAGGCGGGTGTGATGGAGGTCTTCACTTAACCTCACGATCGCGCGGAGCGCGAGGAGAAAACAGGCCATGCAGGTTCAGGAAATGATCACGCTCACTCGGGACTGCCCGGCCGTTGCCGTCCCGGAAGGGCAGAAGGTGATGATGGGGGCGGGTGGCGAGGTCGGTCTCGTCCAGGCCCTCGGCGGCAGTTACACCGTGATGGCGCAGGGCCGGCTGTTCCGGGTCGACACCAAGGATGCCGACGCCCTGGGTAAGGAGCCCACCTCGAGCCCGGAGCGGCCCGAGGACGCCTCGGACGAGGACGTCGAGAAGATGGTCTGGGACCAGATGCGCGGCTGCTACGACCCGGAAATCCCGATCAACATCGTGGACCTCGGGCTGATCTACCGCTGTGAGATCGAGCCGAACCCCGAAGGCGGCCGCCGCGTCTCCATCGATATGACACTCACTGCACCCGGATGCGGGATGGGCAATGTGATCGCGAGCGACGTCTGGCAGCGCGTGATGGAGGTTCCGACCGTCGAGGACGCGCACGTGGAGGTCGTCTTCGATCCACCCTGGGATGCCTCGCGCATGACGGAGGCGGCTCGTCTGCAGACGGGCATGTTCTGATGAGTGACTGGGTGGACGTCGCCCCTGAGGAAGACATCGAGCCCGGTACGTACCGGCAGGTGGACGTCGACGATGTGCCGATCCTCGTCTTCAACGTCGAGGGCGGCTTCTACGCGATCGAGGACATGTGCTCGCACGAGGCCTACCCGATGGCGGGGGGCGAGGTGAAGGGCGACCGCATCACCTGCCCGCAGCATGGGGCGGAGTTCTGTCTGCGTACGGGTGCGGCACTGAGTGCACCCGCCTACGAGCCGATCACGACCTTCCCGGTGCGGGTCGAAAGCGGCGTGGTTCAGGTCCGCGACGATCGCTGGGATTGAGTAGGGCGCTCACGCCACCTTTTACGTCAATAAGGAGAGTCAGCAAGATGAGTACGATGGCCGTCGATAGCAGCAACGCCGCAGCGGAGGTCCCGGAGGCGGATCGCGTCCGGGCGACCGAGAAGGCAACGCGGCACATCCTCAAGCAGATGGAGTCCGATCCGGCTGCCATTGGCTTCCGTCTGGAGGTCAAGCGCACGGGCTGCTCCGGCTGGATGTACGTGGTTGATCTCGTGCGCGAGCCGCGGGACGACGACATGATCTTCCGCGTGGGTGATGAACTGGATATCTACGTGGACGAAAAGAGCTTCGGTTTCGTGCACGGCATGGAAATCGACTTCGTCTCCGAGGGACTCACCCGGCAACTGGTCTTCAACAACCCCAATGTGACCGCCGAGTGCGGATGCGGCGAGAGTTTCTCGATCGACTGAGCGGGGCGTGCCCGAACCGACGAGCCACGCGACCGGGCGCCTCCGGCCGCGTGGCCTACCAGGCGGCGGGTGGTGGATTGCCGGTGATGCTCCGGCATCCGGCGCCGCATATGGTCCCGGAGGCAGAGGCGGTGATCCGCTCGTGGTATCGCTATTGCTGGGGACGGATCGGGAACTCGATGCGCGCATCGGCACGCAGTTCTTCCACGTAGCTACGCAGCCTGCGGGTCTCGAGGATCTCCTCGATCAGCGGCCGAACCTCCTCCAAAGGCGGCGGTTCAACGTCTCTCGTATCCTCGAGCCGGATCACGTGCCAGCCGAACTGGGTTTCGACGGGTTCGCGGGTATATTCGCCGGGTTCAAGTTCGGTGACGGCCTCGGCAAATGGCGGGACCATCTGTTCGGGCACGAACCAGCCGAGGTCGCCGCCCTCGGACGCCGAGGCGTCGATCGAGTGCGTCTCGGCCAGTTCGGCGAATTCGCTGCCGGCATCCAGCTGTCCGAGCAGTTCCCTCGCGAGCTCGGGCGTCGGCACCAGGATATGGCGGGCCCGGTATTCCTCGGATGGGAGGGCTTCGATGCGGTTCTCGTACTCCGCCTGAATCTCGGCATCGGAGAATTGCATCGCCTCGGTCCTGCGCTCGATCAACTGCGACGCCAGGATGTTGGTTTCGATGTTCCGCAGCAGGATCCGCGTCTCTTCCTCTTGGTGCAGGCCCTCGGCGACGGCCTGCTGTCGCAGAACCTCCAGCCGGATCAGTTCGTCCAGGAGTTCTTCGGTGTCCGCAGTTTCCGGCGCGCCCTCGAGCCCGACATACGTGAAGAGATCCGTCCGCGTAATGGGTACACCGTTCACCAGCGCCAGGGTCTCCGCATCCGCCACCGGCGGTTCGGCCTCGGGCTCCGGGCGGTCGCATGCAGTCAGCACCGGCAGAAGCGCGGTCAGCAGGATCAGGGCGATGCGGGTATTCATGGGCTTCTCCGAGGATTGTTGCGGGCGGCAGGCGCCGCATCGGCGGTCACTATTCCTGTTCCGTTATCAGGGCAGCACCCGCTTGAAGGGGTGAACCCGCACCTCGCTGAAGACGCCCGTGGTGAGGTAGGGATCGGCATTGGCCCAGGCCTCCGCCTCCGCGAGCGACGGAAATTCCGCGACGATCAGACTGCCGGTAAAGCCGGCTGGACCGGGATCGGGGCTGTCCACCGCCGGGAGTGGTCCGGCGAGGACCAGTCGGCCGGCATCGCGCAGCGTCTCGATGCGCGACAGGTGTGCGGGGCGGGCCGCCATCCGGTGCTCGAGACTGCCGGGACGGTCCTGTCCAAGGATCACGTAGAGCATGCAGGGTTCCCCCGGGGTCGGTCGTCTTCGGGTAGTCGGCACCCGCCAGTATACAGGCTCCGCAGCCGGTGTCGGCAGGCGTGCAGCTGGTATGATGCGGCGTTCCAGGTGCAACGGTGCGGTCATGAGCGTTCTCACCATCCATCCCGAAAACCCGCAGCCAAGGCTCCTCAAGCAGGCGGTGGAGCGGCTGGAGCAGGGCGCGGTTATCGTGCTGCCGACCGATGCATGCTACGCGCTCGCCTGCCGGCTTGGCGACAAGGCGGGCGTGGAACAGATCCGGCGGCTGAGGCAGGTGGGCGAGGAACATCACCTGACGCTGCTGTGCCGGGACCTCTCCGAACTGGGCGTGTACGCGAAGGTCGACAATATCGCCTTCCGGTTGATGAAGGCGCTCACGCCGGGTCCGTACACCTTCATCCTGCCGGCAACGCGGGAGGTGCCCCGGCGCCTGCAGCACCCGAAGCGGCGTACGGTCGGTCTCCGTGTGCCGGACTCGCGCGTGGTCCAGGAGCTGCTCGGGGAGCACGGATCGCCGCTGATGTCGGCAACCCTGCACCTTCCCGGCGACGAACATCCACTGAGCGAGCCGTGGGAGATCGAGGAGCGCATCGGGCGCGTCGTCGACACCATCATCGACAGCGGTGCGGGGACCCTCGAGGCGACCACGGTGATCGACCTGACCGGCGCCGTGCCGGAGGTGGTGCGGCACGGGCTGGGGCGGGTCGATTTCCTGGAGTGACGCGTTCGTGCCGGCGCGACGGGAGGACCCTGGGGCAATGCAGCGGAGCCGGCGGTCTTGGTTATACTGCGGCGATGCCATCATCGAATCCAGTGATCGCGATTCACGGCGGGCGCGCAACTGAACGGCTCGGTCTGAGCGCGGCGCATCCGCGGCACGCGCAGTGGTCGCTGCCGGGATCCGGATTCTCCGGGAAGAACCCTTGCGCAAGATCCTGATCGCCCTGCTGCTGCTTGTGGTGGCCGCGGCGGCGTGGCCGATCTATGTCGGTGTGCAGGTTGAAAACGCCCTCAAGGGTGCGTTTACCGGCCACGCCGGTGGTTTGCGGATCCACCATGCGTTTACCCGCTACGAGCGCGACAGGTATGGGGCCCGTGGCACCAGCGTGCTGCGCGTGTTCGGGAACGGGCTCGACTTCGAGGTGGAGCTGGAGCACCGGATCGACCATCGGCTGCTGGGAGCCGCGGTCCAGACCCGAACCGTTCCCGGACGACCCGTGGGAGAGATTCCTGCGCCCTGGGCCGCAGTGCTGGTCCAGGCCCGGCCCCGCGCTGAAAGCTGGCTCGGTCTCGGGGGCGGCATCAGCTCGCGGCTGTCGAGCCGACCGGTGGTCATCTCCGGAGATCCGGACCCCGAGGCGGAACCGGTTCCCTTCCGCCTCCGTCTCGGGGCAGGTCAGGGCGGCGTCGCCTATTCGCCAGAGCGAATGGTCCTGAGCTTCGACACCGATGTGCTGGACCTCGCCAACGGCGAGGAGCGCCTGCTTCTCGAGCAGCTGTACTTCGGGCTGGTGGTGCATCCGGAGCCGGATGGCGGATACGGATCCCTGCCGGATTACGACATCGGACTCGGATCGCGGCTCATTTCGCTGACCCTGGGGGATCGCGAGGTGCTGGGTCTGGAATCCCTGCAGATGAGTTCCAACCAGAATTCGCTTGCCGACCGCCTGGACAGCCTGTGGCGGGTGCGCGCGGAGGAACTGCGCTCCGTCGGGCTCGAACTCGAGACACTGGACCTGCAGCTCACGGCATTGCGGTGGCACCGGCCGACGCTGCTCCAGTTCCTGGAGGATCTGGACGGTGTGCGGGCGATGGCGCTGGCGACCGACCTGCAGACCGGTTTGCTGCTGGGCATGCTGCTGGAGGGTCTGCAGCGGATGATCGAACACGACCCCTTGCTGAAGGGTCATCTCCGCCTGAACAGCGAACCAGGAAGACACGTTCGCCTGAACATGGATCTCGGTTTGAGCGGAAATGCGGAGGACTTCGCCGCGCGCCCGCTGGAGTCCGTCGCGCTGGATCTGGACCTCGAGGCCGGTCTCAGTCTGCTTGAGGAGGTGGCCGCGCTCCTGGAGGCCGAGGCCGGCCTCGAGGCCACAGGGGCCATGGATCTGGAGACCTGGCTGGAGCTCGCCGTGAGCGAGGAGTGGGCACGGATCGAGAACGGCATCCTGAGCAGCCGGCTGCGCATGGAAGACGGCCGGCTGCTGATCAACGGCCGGGACCAGACCGTGCTGCTGCTGGCACTGGTGTTCGGTCTCGCCCGCGGCATGTTCTAATGCGCGCGAGACATATCTGGATGCGCCTTTTGAAAAGGCCGCGCTCCCGGCGATGACGGTTGGCGTGCGCCTTCCCGCCACGGCGGAGCTTTCGGGATAATCGGGCCACTGGCTGTAAACCCAAGAGGAAGTCTTTCGTGAGCAATCAGGGGACGAACCGGCGCGTGCTCTCCGGCATGCGCCCGACCGGCCGGCTGCATCTGGGCCACTATCACGGCGTGCTCAAGAACTGGCTGGAGCTCCAGCACAGCTACGAGTGCTTCTTCTTCGTCGCCGACTGGCACGCGCTGACCACGCACTACGAAGCGCCCGGAGACATGGGGCAGCACGTATCCGACATGGTGATCGACTGGCTCGCGGCGGGCGTTAGCCCCAGCGCGGCAACGATCTTCGTGCAGTCCCGGGTGCCGGAACATGCGGAACTGCACCTGCTGCTGTCCATGTTCACGCCGCTGGGATGGCTCGAACGGGTTCCGAGCTACAAGGATCAGCAGGAACAGCTGCGCGAACGCGACCTGGCGACCTACGGCTTTCTGGGTTATCCGGTACTGCAGAGCGCCGACATCCTCGCCTATCGTGCGGGACTGGTTCCGGTCGGCGAGGACCAGGTCGCGCATCTGGAGGTCACCCGCGAGATTGCGCGCCGGTTCAATCATCTGTATGGCCGCGAGCCGGGATTTGCCGAGAAGGCGGAGGCCGCCATCGACAAGATGGGGAAGAAGATGGCGCGGCGTTACCGGGACCTGCGCCGCCGCTTCCAGGAGCAGGGCGAGGATGACGCACTGGAGATCGCCCGGGCGCTTCTCGATGGCCAGCAGAACATCTCGCTCGCGGATCGCGAGCGCCTGTTCGGCTACCTGGAGGGCGGCGGCAAGATCATCCTTCCCGAGCCTCAGGCAATGCTGACCATGACCGCGAAGATGCCCGGTCTCGACGGCCGCAAGATGTCGAAGAGTTACCACAACGCGATCAGCCTGCGTTCCGAGCCGGCCGAGGTAGAGGCGCAGATACGCACCATGCCGACCGATCCGGCGCGCGTGCGCCGCACCGATCCGGGGGATCCCGACAAGTGCCCGGTGTGGGGTCTGCACCAGGTTTATACGCCGGAGTCCACGCGCGAGGAGCTGGCGGTTGGGTGCCGGACCGCAGGCATCGGCTGCGTTGACTGCAAGCGCCCGCTGATCGAGGGGGTGCTCGCGGAACTGGCGCCGATCCAGGAACGGGCCCGGGAATACGCGTCCGACCCGGCGCTGATCAGGAGCATCGTCAACGAGGGTTCCGAGGCCGCGCGCGAGGAGGCCCGGGAGACGCTGGACGAGGTGCGCCACGCAATGGGCCTGGATTATCTCCGGTGATCGGTCATCCGGGGGCCTCCAATCGATATGCGTTGGTTGACGGCGCGTACGGCAGGCAGGACTGACAGGCGATGACGGAGGCGGATGTCGTCGAGCTCGAACCGGCGCCCGGGGAGGCCGAGTGGTCCTGCCGCGTGCACGGCAGTCCAATGGAGGCGCTGCCGGTGGACCTCTACATTCCACCGGATGCGCTGGAGGTCTTTCTCGAATCCTTCGAGGGCCCGCTCGACCTGCTTCTGTACCTGATCCGGCGCCAGAACCTGGATATCCTCTCGATTCCGATCGCCGAGATCACCCGCCAGTACATGGGCTACATCGAGGTGATGCAGGCCCTGCGCCTGGAACTGGCGGGGGAGTACCTGGTGATGGCCGCGCTGCTCGCGGAGATCAAGTCCCGCGTGCTGCTGCCGCGGCCCCCCGCGTCGGCGGAAGAGGAAGACGACCCGCGCCTTGCGCTGATCCGCCAGCTCCAGGAGTACGAGCGCTTCAAGGCGGCCACCGAGCGTCTCGATGCGATCCCGCGGCTCGAACGCGATGTCTTTCATGCGCACGCGGCGCGCGATGCCCTTCTGGGCCCGCCCGCGCCGGCCCCGGCCCTCGAGGACCTGATGGAGGCGCTGGTCGGTGTGCTGCGGCGTGCGGGTCTGCGCGCCCACCATCAGATCAGCGGCGAGGCCCTCTCGGTGCGCGAGCGCATGGCGAGGATACTCGGGACCCTGGAAGAGCAGGAGGGCTTCGTCGACTTCGTCCATCTCCTGACCGTGGATGAAGGACGGCCGGGTGTGGTCGTCGCGTTCCTCGCCGTGCTCGAGCTGAGCAAGGCCGGACTGCTGGAGTGGGGCCAGGGCGAAGCCTTCGGCCCGATCCAGGTGCGGCGTCGTGCAGAGGCGGCTGCCGCGGAATGACGGACGCGCAGATGACGCCACCGGCCGCGGTCATCTCGGGACCGGACGAGCCCGGGATCGAGCTCGTGCTGGAAGCGGTCCTGTTCGCGGCGTTGGAGCCGGTGCCGGTGAAGGACCTGATGGCCGCCTGCGCAGTTGCAGACGACACTGCCGGGCGCGCGGAAATCGAGGCGGCGCTGGAACACCTGTCGGCCCATTACCGGGACCGGTCGATCGAACTGGTACGGTCCGCAGGCGGATACCGGTTTCGCGTGCGCCAGCGATTTTCTGGGCACGTGCAGGCGGCACAGCCTGAACGACCCCAGCGCCTGTCCCGCGCGCTCCTCGAGACCCTCGCCATCATCGCCTACCGTCAGCCGGTAACCCGTGCCGAGATCGAGGAAATCCGGGGCGTGGCCGTGAGCACGCAGATCATGCGCTCACTGACCGAGCGCGGCTGGGTGCACGTGGTGGGGCACAAGGAGGTCCCGGGCCGGCCCGGCCTGTACGCGACCACGCGGGTCTTACTTGACGATCTCGGTCTCGCCCGACTGGACGAGCTGCCGCCGCTGGATGCGCTGCGCGATCTGGTTGACCTGCCCGGGGGGGAGGCCGCGGACCCGCCGGTGCCCGAGACCAGGGACCCCGGCGAGGGCGCCCCGCAGGGGCCGGAATCGGGCCGCTGAGGCCTCTTTGGGTTCCGTCCTTCGGGATGGCCCAGCGTCCATAGCTTCAGAATCGCCACGCTTCGACTATATTCCCTCCCTGGACCCGGGCGGCGATCGCGCCGCGGCGCCGCGTCCCGTTCGGTGCGATCGGAGTGGTCGCCGGACCCGTAGCGATGCAGTCACCAGGAGATGCCCCAGACATGTCGGACAAGATCTTCTCGCTGAGCAAGCTGGCCGGAATCAGGATGGCGGAGACCTTCCAGCTGGTGCTTCTGTTCCTGGCCGGGTTCGGAATCCTGTGGGCGACGATCCTTGAGGTCGGGAAGGTGCTCGACAAGGGCGGTCCCGATCTCGGTGACGTGCTGCTGCTGTTCCTGCTGATCGAGCTCGCCGCAATGGTCGCGATCTACTTCAAGACCAACCGGCTCTCGGTGCGCTTTCTGGTCTACATTGCCATCACGGCCCTTACGCGGGTGCTGGTGGTGGACGTCAAGTACATGGAGAACCCGAAGATCCTGACGCTGGTCGGCGCGATCTTCGTGCTCACGCTCGGCGTGTTCATCCTGCGCATCTGCGAGATCTGGTTTGGAGTGGACGACGAGGCGAAGGATTGAACGCGCCCCTCTGGCCGGCAGGGAGCGCAGCCGGGCCTCACTCGCTCAGCCGCGGCATCAGCATGGTCAGGTTGCAGGGACGGGTACCGGAATCCAGCTGAGCCGCGATGATGCGTGTCCAGGCGGTCCGGCAGGCATTGCGCGAGCCGGGAAGCACAAAGATGAAGGTCCGGTTGGCAACCCCCGAGAGCGCGCGCGACTGGAGGCTCGAGGTCCCGATCTCTTCGTAGGAGAGATGGCGGAAGAGTTCGCCAAAGCCCTCGATCGTCTTGTCCAGAAGCGGCGCGATCGCCTCCGGGGTGCCGTCACGGCCGGTAATGCCGGTACCCCCGGTGGTCAGGATGCAGTCGATCCCGGGATCGGCGATCCAGCGCGAGACCTCGGCCCGTATCGCGTAGATGTCGTCCGGGACCAGCCGGCGGTCGGCAAGGCGATGACCGGCACCCTCGAGGAGTTCCGCGAGTGTCGCCCCGGAGCTGTCGTCCGCGAGGCTGCGGCTGTCGGAGACAGTGAGCACGGCGATGTTCAGGGGCTGGCTGTTCCCGGTCATGGCGTGGATTCCTTTTTCGTGTATCGTCGGCAGCCATCATAGTCAGCCCTTGTGAGCCTTCAAGATGGCGGAGCGTCTGCAGAAATATCTAGCGGCCCGGGGACTTGGCTCCCGGCGGCAGATCGAGGGCTGGATCGAACGCGGCGAGGTCCGCGTCAACGGCCGGGTGGCGCAGTTGGGAGAACAGGTGGGCCCCGAGGACACCATCCAGGTGCGTGGCCGTCCGGTCAGCACCAGGAAGGCCTCCGAGCGCTGGCTGGCGTACCACAAGCCCGAGGGCGAGATCTGCTCCCGCTCCGACCCCGAGGGGCGTCGCAGCGTGTTTGCGTCCCTGCCGAGATTGCGCGGTCAGCGCTGGGTCTCCGTTGGGCGTCTGGACCTGAACACCTCCGGATTGCTGCTGTTCACCACGGATGGCGCCCTCGCCCACGCGCTGATGCACCCATCGCGCGGACTGGTGCGCGAGTATGCGGTGCGGGTGCTGGGGGAGGTGCCGGCACCGATGCAGCAGTCGCTGCTGGAGGGCGTGGAGCTGGAGGACGGCCCGGCGCGGTTCGAGAGCCTTGTGGATGCGGGAGGAGAAGGCGCGAACCACTGGTTCCACGTGACCGTAAGCGAGGGACGCAACCGGCTCGTGCGCAGGCTCTGGGACGCGGTGGGCGTAAACGTCAGCCGCCTGATCCGGATCCGCTACGGGCCGGTGGAACTCGGCCGGGGCCTGAAGACCGGACACTCCCGGGACCTTGAGGAGGCGGAGGTACGGGCGCTGTACGACGCGGCAGGACTTCGGCCAGCGCGGCCTGCAGGCCGGCGCACGGGCGGACGCAAGCGCGGACGGCCGTCTTCCGCCGCTACCCGGAAGCCGCAGCGCGCCCGCTGAGACGGTCGGCATGGGCGCGACGGACACACGGGAACTACTGCGCCGCCTCGGCGGCGCCTATGGGCCGATGCACTGGTGGCCCGCGGACTCCGTGTTCGAGGTGGTCGTGGGCGCGGTGCTGACGCAGAACACGCGCTGGGAGAACGTGGAGCGCGCGATCGCCAACCTCCGCGAGGCGGATCGCCTCGACCCGGACCGCATCCTCTCGCTGCCGGAACCCGAACTGGCGGCGCTGATACGGCCGAGCGGCTATTTCAACGTGAAGGCGCGGCGCCTGGTGGGTCTCGTCCGCTTCATCCAGTACAGCGGGGGGCTGGAGATGCTGGCGGAATGGGGCACGCCGCGGTTGAGAACGGCGTTGCTTGGGGTGCACGGGATCGGCCCCGAGACTGCGGACGACATCCTGCTGTACGCCTTCGGCCGGCCGGTCTTCGTAGTCGACGCCTACACGCGCCGTCTCTTC
>JAGTVE010000011.1 GCA_018224485.1 Thioalkalivibrio sp.
AACGCCATCGTCGCGATGGCCCAGGGGCTGCAGATGGAGATCGTGGTCGAGGGTGTGGAGACCGAGATGCAGCTGGAGTACCTGAGGTCCCTCGGATGCCCGGTGGTCCAGGGTTTTCTCTACGGACAGCCCGACTCCCTGGAGAACGTCTGGAGGCGGGCGACGAGCCGGCGCCGGGAAGCCAGCGCCGCCGGACTGTGAAGACTCCGCATCACCGGCCAATGGCTTGCCACCGCGTCGGCCTTGCTCAGCCGTGGGCTCTTCCCGCCCCGCGAATCCGCTAGCATCTCGCGATGACAAAACCCTCCGGTCCCAGCTTCCTGAGCGTCCCCGCCGTGGCAGAGGGTCAACGGCTGGACAACTTCCTTTTGCGGCAACTGAAGGGCGTTCCCCGGAGCCTGGTCTACCGACTGGTGCGCAAGGGGGCCATCCGGGTGAACGGGCGCCGGGTTCGGGTGGAGCGTCGGGTCTCCGGCGGGGACGAGATCCGGGTGCCTCCCCTGGACCGTCCCGCCGTTGCCGGTGCCGAGACTTCGGTCCATGTCCCGGATGGGGTGCTGCGCCTTCTGCGCGCCGCGATCATCCATGAGGACGAGGACTACCTGGTGCTGGACAAACCGGCCGGCCTGGCGGTGCACGGCGGTAGCGGGTTGTCCTTTGGCATCATCGAGGCCGCGCGCCTCATGCGGCCGGGGATGGCGCTGGAACTGGGCCACCGGCTGGATCGCGAGACCAGCGGGTGCCTCGTGCTCACGAAGAGCCGGCGCGGACTTCAGGCCTTTCACGAGGCCCTGCGAACCGGGCGCATCGCCAAGCGGTACCTCGCGCTGGTGACCGGGCGCTGGCAGGGTCCGCCGCAACGCTGTGATCTGCCGATCGCTCAGGAACGGGACGGTGCTGGACACAGGCGCATGCGGGCGGTGGAACAGCCGGGCGCCGGCTCCGCGCGCGCCGCCATCAGCCTCTTCACGCCGGTGGAGCCGTACGGACAGTTCACGCTGGTGGAGGTCGATATCGGCACCGGCAGAACCCATCAGATACGGGTCCACGGACGGGCAATGGGGCACCCGGTCGCGGGCGATCACGACTACGGAGACCCGGAGGCCAACCGGACTGCCCGGGCCGCCGGGCTGCAGCGCATGTTCCTGCACGCCCAGGCGATCCGCTTTCCCGACTGGGGGGGAGAGGAGCGGCTCTTTTCCGCACCTCTGCCGGATGACCTGCAGGACGTGCTGCAGACCCTCGCGGGGGTCGGTCAATGATCCCGCGCACGCGATCGGATGCACTGGCGCTGGTTGTGTTCGACTGGGACGGGACGCTGATCGACTCGATCGCGCGCATCGTGCGTTGCCTCCACCTCGCGATCGAGGGGATCGGCGCCGAGCCCCGGACCGATGCACAGCTCCGGGACATCATCGGGCTCGGCGTGCAACAGGCCACGGAGGACCTCTACCCGGGGGCGGATGACGCCTTCATGAGGGACCTCACGCGCGCCTATCGCGAACATTATCTGGAACGGGACACCACACCGACGCCGCTGTATCCCGATGCCGAGGCCACTCTTCGGATCCTGGCGGAGCGCGGCTTTCTGCTGGCGGTGGCCACCGGGAAGTCGCGCCGCGGCCTGGACGAGGCGCTGGAGGTCAGCGGGCTGGCCGGGTACTTCGATGCGACGGTCACCGCCGACGAACACCCCTCCAAGCCGCATCCGGGCATGCTGGCCCACCTGCTCGACCGGCTGGGGGTCGAGCGCCGGGATGCGGTGATGATCGGTGACAGCGCTTACGATCTCCTGATGGCCCGGAGCCTCAGGGTGCTTGGGGTGGGAATCACCCACGGGGCGCACGATAGGTATCGTCTTCGGCGCAGCGGTGCCGCAGCGCTGATTGACGAGCTCTCCGAAATCCCGCCCCTGCTGGAGTCCAAGCAGCGCCCCGCCTGAATTTCCGGCGCGCTCCCTGGTCTCTTGCGATGGCCGGCGCGCGCCGGACCCTCATCCGTCACGCCGGCACGTCCGGCGACTCAGCAACGCAATCAGGAAGGATTCATGGCCAATTCAAATCTGGAAGAAAAACCGAACTGGGAACGGGAGACGCTGGAGAAACTGCTGCTTGCGCAGGTGACGGAGCAGCGGCGTGCGCGGCGCTGGGGTGTATTCCTCAAGCTGCTGTTGCTTGCCTACCTGTTTGCCCTGCTGTTCCTCGTATGGGGTAAGGACCTGGGACTTTCCGGGTTGTTCGAGCGTGATAAGGAATCACAGGAGCACGTGGCCGTCATTGACATCGAGGGATTGATCGCCAGCGCATCAACGGCGAATGCCGAGGACATCAACGAGACACTGCGCGAGGCCTTCGAGGACGATGAGACCTCTGCGGTGATGCTGCGGATCAACAGCGGCGGTGGCAGTCCGGTGCAGGCCGGCCTGATCCACGACGAGATCCGGCGCCTGCGCGAGTCACACGAGGAGATTCCCGTTTACGCCGTGATCACCGACGCGGGTGCATCCGGTGCCTATTACATCGCGGTGGCCGCCGACGAGATCTTCGCCGACAAGGGCAGCATCGTCGGTTCGATCGGCGTTCGCCTGGACAGCTTTGGGCTGGTCGAACTTATGGACCGTTGGGGCATCGAGCGGCGCCTGTTCACCGCTGGCGAGAATAAGGGCTTCCTGGATCCCTTCCTGCCGCTGCAGCAGGAGGAGGTGGCGCATGTGGAGGATGTGATCGGGCAGATTCACGAGCAGTTCATCAGCGTCGTGCGCGAGGGTCGCGGCGATCGCCTGGACGAACAGCAGGAAGAGATCTTCAGTGGCCTGGTCTGGACAGGGGTCGATGCGCTGGATCTGGGACTCATCGACGGTCTGGGCGATGACCGGTTCGTGGCCCGCGAGGTGATCGGCATCGAGCGGATGGTTCTGTTCGAGCCCAAGCGGACCGCGCTGGAGCTGCTGCTGGAAGACCTCGGGGTCGCGATCGGGAATCGCATCCTGAACTGGCAGAACACTCCGCAGTGGCGCTGAGTGTCGTGGGGTGGGCCAAGCGCAGCGGGCCCACCCTTCCGACCGCGATGCGTCCCGATGGGCACGCTGCGCGTGGTCTGCCCTGCATTATATCGGGAATCGCGGGAGGTCAGTCGTCGATGCGGGTGACGCGCGCGATGATGCCGACCGCCGGATGGTCCAAATAGAAGAGATCCTCGCCGGAGTTCATGCGCTGGCTGCCCCGTACCGGCACCGCAGGGAATGCGTCGGGATCGATGGCGACCGCCTGGGTCGCGTGAAACATCAGATCGGTCTCGAGATGCAGGAACCGGCCGACCCAGACCCGCAGCCGACCCTCGAGCTCGTAGCGCTCCTCCCCGGCGGCCAGGGGGCGGAGCCCGGCTGCAGCGGCCGCTCCGTCGCCATCCCCGTGTTCCTGTCCCTCGGGACGCCTGAGTCCGAGATACCGCCCCTCCTGCACCTGGATCCAGGGCGCGGCCTGGTAGCCCCGACCGATCTGATCCCAGGCGAGGCGGGCCAGCACGCGCCCCTCTCCCGAGCGCTCGATGCGAGAAGCGACGTTCTCGAGCTCGAAGCCGTCCGCTGACGGGCGGATCGGCCCCTCGCCAATGGCGAATCCGGACAGGTCGGGAGCCAGTGGCCGGGCGACGGCATCCATGAAGGCCCGGCTCTCCGGACCGAGGTGTTCGAAGATCACGAGCTCGATCCGGTAGCGGCGGCCCACCTGGCTTGCCCCCGTTCCGGGGAACAGCGCGAGCAGCGGAAGGGCGGCGGCGCGGGACAGGAATCGCCTGCGGAGTGTCGGGTTCATGGGCATCGTGTCCCTCCTCATGCGGCCTGACGCTCGGGCGCGATCTGGTTCAGCAGGCGTTCCACCGCGGAGATGCGGGCCTCCAGCGTCTCGATGTCGGCGTGAAAGCGGAAGGCCTTCTCTCCGTCGAGCCGGTAACTCCCGGGGTCCGACTGTACCAGCCGTACCATTGCGCCGACATCGACCCGGGGTTGCTGGCCGAAGAGGAGGCGTCCGCCGCCGGGTCCGAGTTCCAGCTTGCGGATGCCGAGCGGCAGCAGCCGCAGTCGCAGGCGGGTTGCGGCCATCAGGGCCCGGGCGGGACCGGGCAGCAGCCCGAAGCGATCGATCAGCTCCACCTCGAGGTCGCGCAGGGCGGCGGTGTCGGGTGCACTCGCGAGGCGCTTGTAAAGGATCAGGCGGGTGTGTACGTCGGGGACGTAGTCCTCGGGAAGCAGCGCCGGCAGCCCCGGTTCGACCTCTGTCGTGGTTGTCGTGGTCTCCGCATCCGGCATGTGTCCGGAGCGCAGGGCATTCACCGCCCGGTTCAGCAGGTCGTTGTACAGGGTGAAGCCGACCTCCTGGATCTGGCCGCTCTGTTCCGCGCCCAGCAGCTCGCCGGCCCCCCGTATCTCGAGGTCATGGCTCGCCAGTGTGAAGCCGACACCGAGATCCTCGAGTTCGGAGATCGCCTCGAGCCGTTTGCGGGCATCTGCTGTCATCGCCTTCGGCGGCGGTGTCAGCAGGTAGGCGTAGGCCCGGTGGTGGGACCGGCCGACGCGTCCGCGCAGCTGGTGCATCTGGGCCAGTCCCAGCCGGTCCGCCCGGTTCATGATGATGGTGTTTGCGGTCGGCACGTCGATTCCCGTCTCGATGATGGTGGTGCAGACCAGGACGTTGAAGCGACGGTGGTAGAAGTCCAGCATCACCTGCTCGAGTTCGCGCTCCCGCATCTGACCATGCGCGACGCCGACGCGGGCGCCGGGCAGCAGTTCCTGCACCCGGCTCGCGGTGCGGGCGATGGTCTCGACCTCGTTGTGCAGGAAGTAGACCTGCCCTCCGCGGCGCATCTCGCGCAGGCAGGCCTCCTGGATCACCGCGTCGTTCCATTCGCTGACGAAGGTCTTGATCGCGAGCCGCTCGCGCGGCGGGGTGGCGATGATCGACAGATCGCGCAGACCGGCCAGCGCCATGTTCAGCGTGCGCGGGATCGGCGTGGCGGTGAGGGTCAGCATGTCGACCTCGGCGCGCAGCCGCTTCAGCGCCTCCTTGTGGCGAACGCCGAAACGCTGTTCCTCGTCCACGATCACCAGTCCGAGGTTGCTGAACTCCAGTCCGCCCTGGAGCAGCTTGTGCGTGCCGATCACGATATCGATCCTGCCGTCCGCCAGGCCCTGGAGCACGCCGGCCTGGTCGCGGGCACTGCGGAAACGGGAGAGCGATTCGACCCGTACCGGCCAGTCCGCGAAGCGGTCACTGAAGTTCTGGTGGTGCTGCTGGGCCAGCAGGGTGGTCGGGACCAGCACCACCACTTGCCGGTGGTTCTGCACGGCGACGAAGGCCGCGCGCATCGCGACCTCGGTCTTGCCGAAGCCGACATCGCCGCAGACCACACGGTCCATCGGCTGGGTGGCCGCCATGTCCGCGAGCACGGCCTCGATCGCCTGCGCCTGGTCCGCGGTCTCCTCGAACGGAAAGGCGGCCGCAAAGGCGTGGTAATCGGGCGTCTCGATCTCGAAGGACGTGCCCTCGCGGGCCGCCCGGCGCGCGTGGATCTCGAGCAGCTCAGCCGCCACGTCGCGTGCCTTTTCCGCGGCCTTGCGCCGTGCGCGCGACCACTGTTCGCTGCCGAGGCGATGCAGGGGCGCGTGGTCACTGTCGGCCCCGGTGTAGCGGCTGATCAGGTGCAGCGAGGAGACAGGGACGTAGAGCTTGGCGTGATCCGCGTATTCCAGTGCCAGGAATTCTCCCGGCTGGCCACCGATGGTCAGGGTCTGCAGCCCGAGATAGCGTCCGACGCCGTTCTCCTCGTGCACCACCGGCGCGCCGACATGGAGGTCGCCGAGGTTCTGGATCACCGCGTCGGCATCCCGGGTCGGACGGCCCCGGCGCCGCGACTGCATCGCGCGGAGTCCGAACAGCGCGGCCTCCGGCACCACCGCCATCTCCCCCGGTAGCTGGAAGCCTTCGGAAAGCGCGGCGACCGTGAGCATCGTCGGTGCATTCTCGGACAGGAATGCCGTCCAGTCCGCCACCGGCTGGGCGTCGATGTCCTGCTCGCGCAGGAGGGTCGTCAGGGCCTCGCGCCTTCCGGCGGACTCGGCGGTCAGAAGCACGCGCTGCGGCCCGTTCAGGAACCCGCGCAGCCGCTCCGCGGATTCGGGCCGGCCGTGCTGGATCCCCAGCTCGGGAAGCGGTTGCCACCGGAACGGCACCCGCTTCCCGCGTTCGGCCGGGAGCGGCGCGGCACTCGGCCCCAGGGCGACTCCGGACAGGCGGCCGAGGGCCTCGGTGAGATGCCCGGTGTCCAGGTAGAGTTCGTCCGGCGGCAGCAGCGGACGGTCGACCTGGTGCCGCAACTGCTCGTGGCGGGATGCGACCTCTGCGGCAAAGCGGGAAGCGGCGCCCTCGATGTCGCCGAACTGGACCACCCTTGCATCGGCGCAGTAGTCGAAGAGGCTGCCGAGGTGGTCAAAGAACAGCGGCAGGTAGGACTCGACGCCGGCCGGCGCCAGTCCCTCGCTGACATCACGGTAGACCGTGTGGCGCGACGGGTCGCCGGCGAAGCGCGCCCGGTAGCGGCCGCGAAAGGCCTTTACCGACTCGGGATTCAGTGGAAACTCGTGGCCCGGCAGGATCTCCAGCGCCTCCACGCGCTCGGTCGAACGCTGCGACTCGGGGTCGAAGTGACGCAGGGAATCGACCTCGTCGTCAAGGAATTCCACCCTTACGGGCATCTCCGCACCCATCGGGAAGACGTCCAGGATCTCGCCACGCATCGCAAACTCGCCATGGGTGAGCACCTGCTGCACCGGCGAATACCCGCTGTCGGCAAGGGCCTCGCGCAGCTGCATCCGGTCGAGCCGCTCTCCGACCTTCAGCACCAGGCAATTGCCCATCAGCCACTCGCGCGGCGGCAGGCGCTGCATCAGCGTGGCCACCGGCACGACCACCAGCCCGCGCCGCAGGGACGGCAGCCGGTAGAGGGTGCGCAGGCGCTCGGAGACGATGTCCTCGTGCGGCGAGAACACGTCGAAGGGCAGGGTCTCCCAGTCGGGCAGACGCAACACGGGCAGCTCGCTGTCCGCGGCGAAGAACGACCACTCCGAGGCCCACTGGTCTGCCGCCTCGTTGCTCTCCGTCACCACCAGCAGGGGGTGGTCGAAGTGCCGGGCGGCCCGCGACAGGGCGAGCACCGCGGCGGTAAAGCCGAGGTCGGTCCAGGTCTCGAAACCGGAAGAGGGGAGACGCCCCGGGTTCAGTGGGTCTCGGGCGGCGTCAGGCATGTCGGGATCGCGCATGGGTGATGGCGCGCCAGTATACCGGTCGCGCGCCGAAAGGCCGAACATTCCGCCGCCCGGCACCCCTGCCGGGTGGCGGAACCTGATTTCCGCTTCAGGTCCTGGAAGCGGTGCCGCAGGAATTCATCCCCAACAGGCTGTAGGCGGGGCACCAGCGGAAGAGGCCGGTGACGAGCGGGACGAGTCCGATCAGTCCCCACAGGGTCTGGGGTCCGATAAAGACCAGTGACAGCAGGATGAGTCCCACGACGATACGCAGGACACGGTCGAAGTTGCCGACATTGACGGTGGGGCTGAGATCCATGGCGGATGCCTCCTCTGAGTGGTTGACGGGGCTTGGATCGTCGCGCCACCGCCGGGTTCAGTCGATGTAACGGCGCAGCAGCCCCTCGTAGGCGTCGATGCGTCGGTCGCGCAGGAAGGGCCACTGGCGGCGTACCCGCTCGGTGTGCGAAGGATCGATCTCGGCGCGCAGGATTTCGGCGGTGTCGACGCTGGCCCGGGCCAGCAGCTCACCCTGCGGGCCCGCAACGAAGCTCGAGCCCCAGAACTCGGCGCCAGCCGAGGCGCCGGAGGGGTCCGGCTCGAAGCCGGTGCGGTTGCAGGCGAGCACCGGCAGGTTGTTTGCCACTGCGTGGCCGCGCTGGACGGTGATCCAGGCCTCCCGCTGGCGCTCCTGCTCGGCCTGCGTGTCGGCCGGATCCCAGCCGATCGCAGTCGGGTAGATCAGCACCTCGGCTCCGGCCAGGGCCATCAGGCGGGCCGCCTCCGGATACCACTGGTCCCAGCAGACCAGTACACCGAGCCGCCCGAGGGAGGTGTCCACCGGGTTGAAGCCGGTGTCGCCCGGCGTGAAGTAGTACTTTTCGTAATAGCCCGGGTCGTCCGGGATGTGCATCTTGCGGTAGCGGCCGACGATCCCGCCGTCGCGTTCGAAGACGACGGCCGTATTGTGATAGAGGCCCGGCGCGCGGTATTCGAACAGCGAGCCGACCAGCACCACGCGGTGCTCCCCGGCCATCGCCGCGAGTGCCTCGGTGGAGGGGCCCGGGATCGGCTCGGCGCGATCGAATTCGGCGGGTGCCTCCACCTGGCAGAAGTAGGGGCCGGTGTGGAGTTCGGCCAGCACCACGAGCTGTGCCCCGCCCCGGGCGGCCTCCGTCACGGCTGCGGCGGTTTCCGCGAGGCTGGTTGCGCGGTCGACGGCGTTGCGATGCTGTATCAGTGCGACGTGCATGAAGGATGGGCCGCTCGAGGCTCGTCAGCTGAAGGTCGCGCGCGCTGGGTTGCGATGATCGTCACCGCGGAAGTACGCCGGCCGGGAACTGCATGGTCAGACAATGGAGGCTGCCACCCTGACGGAGCAGTTCACGGCAGTCGATCCCCGCCACGGTGCGGTCCGCGAATGCGGCACCGAGCCGCTCCAGCGCGACCGTGTCGGCCGGATCCCCGTAGATGGGCACCAGCACCGCCTCGTTGATCACCAGAAAGTTTGCGTAGGTCGCGGGTAACCGCTGACCGTCCGCATGGATCGCCGCCGGAAGCGGCAGCGGCACCAGCGCGTAGGGTTCGCCCTGCGCCGTCCGCAGTTCCCCGAGTTCGGCCGCCATCAGCGCCAGTTCCGCGTGTTGGGAATCGTCCGCGCGCTCGCAGTCGGCGTGGGCGATGGTCCCCGGGTCGCAGAAGCGCGCCAGGGTGTCGATGTGGCCGTCGGTATCGTCGCCCTCGAGGTGCCCGTGCTCCAGCCAGAGTATCCGCTCGGCCCCGAGTTGTGCGCGCAGGTGCCGTTCGATCGCCTCGCGGGACAGCCCCGGATTGCGCGTCGGTGTCAGCAGGCAATGGCTGGTGGTCAGCACCGCGCCGATGCCATCGGACTCGATGCTGCCGCCCTCGAGCACCAGGTCGACCGGCTCCACGGGCGTGCTGCCGAAGCAGCCTTGATCGGCCAGGTTCCGCGTCAGGAGATTGTCACGATCCGACGGGAACTTGCGGCCCCAGCCATTGAACGCGAAGTCGAGCAGTCTCGGCTGCCCGTCCTCGATCACGGCGATCGGGCCGTGGTCCCGGGCCCAGGTGTCGTCAGCAGGAGCGATGCCGAACCGCACCTGCGCGGGATCGGCGCCGGAGCGGGTCAGTTGCGCGAGGACATGGCGGTGATGATCTGCGTCCTGGCAGACCACCAGGAGGGGCTCCCGCCGCGTGACCGCGGCACCGATCGCGGCGAACACGGGCTCCACCGCGTCGAGGCGCGGACCCCAGTCGGTTCCGGCGTGGGGCCAGGTGATCTGGACCCCGCTCTGCGGCTCCCATTCCGCGGGCAGGCGGCGTGTTGCGCGGGCTGCTGGATTCACCGCGGCCGCGGTGTGTGCGGACCATGTACCACGCTGTGGAGCACCAGGGGACCCTCGAACACGACCGAGAAACCCTCGTAGTCCCAGCGCGTGATCGGCGGGTGCAGCGGCCGGTTGCCTCCGACGGTGGCGTAGCGCTGCAGAGGCTGCCCGAAGCGCGCCACCACGTGACTCTGGTGCTGACCGCGCGCCGGCAGTCTGGACTCCTGAATAACGGAGTACACGCCAGGTTCAATCCGCAGGATCTCGGCATGTGCAGGGGCTGCCACCAACAGGGCCAGCAGAGTGGCCAGCATCCAACGTGCCATCATTCTCCGGTGCATGCGCACTCTCCTCGTCGACGATCTCCTGGAATCATAGCATTGGCCGTGCCGGGAGAGGATAGGAGCAAGGCACGGGGCGTTGCCGGCGAGGGCAAAGGGTCCGTGCGCGCCGGCGGCCTCTCTGGCATGATTTCCGCATGTTCAAGCCCCTGCCCGTCGCCATTGGCCTGCGTTACACGCGGGCGAAGCGGCGCAACCATTTCATTTCCTTCATCTCGGTCGTGTCGATGATCGGGCTCGTGCTCGGCGTGACCGCGCTGATCACCGTGCTCTCCGTGATGAACGGGTTCGAGCGCGAGCTGCGCGAACGCATCCTGGGCATGGCCTCGCATGCGACCATTCAGGGCTATGACGGCGCGCTCCGCGACTGGGAGATGCTCTCCCGCCAGGTGGAAGCGGCCGATCCACGAGTGGAGGCGGTCGCGCCCTATGTCGCCGGCGAGGCGATGTTCAGCGCCTCTGGCAACATCTCCGGAGCGCTGGTGCGCGGCATCGACCCGGATGCGGAGCGACGTGTTGGTCGGATCGGCGAGCACATGGTTCGGGGAGACCTCGATGCGCTGGAGGAGG
This sequence comes from Thioalkalivibrio sp., assembly GCA_018224485.1. Classification (GTDB taxonomy): domain Bacteria; phylum Pseudomonadota; class Gammaproteobacteria; order Ectothiorhodospirales; family Ectothiorhodospiraceae; genus Thioalkalivibrio. The sequence continues at coordinate 10,557 of JAGTVE010000011.1, forward strand.
GGGCGTTCCGGGTGGTGCTGGGTAGCGAGCTCGCCCTCGAGCTCGGCGTCCGGGTCGGCGATACGGTGGTGCTGATGGCGCCGCAGGCCGTGGTGACGCCCGCCGGGGTGTTGCCCCGCATGCGCCGTTTTGAGGTTGCGGGGGTGTTCGAGGTCGGCATGTACGAGTTCGATCGGGGCACCGCCTTCATCCAGCTGGACGACGCCCGGGCGATCTTCCAGACCGGGGAGGGGGTGACCGGGCTCCGGTTGCGGCTGACGGACATGATGCAGGCCGGGGCGGTCAGCCGTGATGTGGCGCGGTCCCTCGATGGCCTGTTCCGGGTGTCGGACTGGACCCGGCAGCACGCGAACCTCTTCCGCGCGATCCAGATGGAGAAGGTGGTGATGTTCATCATCCTGTCGCTGATCGTTGCGGTGGCGGCCTTCAATATCGTCTCGACGCTGGTGATGCTCGTCACCGACAAGCAGCCGGACATCGCGATCCTGCGGACCCTGGGGCTGAGGCCCTCCGGAGTGATGCTGGTGTTCATCGTGCAGGGCGTGGTGATCGGTACCGTCGGGGTATTGCTGGGGGTGATCGGGGGTGTCAGCCTGGCGTTAAACATCGACGTGGTCGTGCCCTTCATCGAGCGCCTGACGGGCACGGAATTCCTCGCGGCCGATATTTACTACATCAGTGACCTGCCAAGCGAACTTCGTGTTCAGGATGTCATCCGGATCAGCGGACTCGCCTTTGGACTGACGCTGCTCGCGACCCTGTTCCCGGCCTGGCGCGCGGCGCGGACCCGCCCGGCCGAGGCCCTGCGCTATGAGTGAACGCGAAACGGTACTCGATGCGCGCGGCCTGGAACGACGTTTCCGGGAGGGCAATCTGGACGTCAGCGTCCTCAGGGGCGTGGATCTGCAAATCCACCGCGGTGATCAACTCGCGATCGTCGGTGCGTCGGGTTCCGGAAAGAGTACGCTCCTGCAGCTGCTCGGCGGTCTCGATCTGCCGACCGCCGGACAGGTGTCAATTCTGGGGCAGGACTGGGCCCGCATGAGCGACGCGCGGCGGGGGTTCCTGAGAAATCTGCACATCGGCTTCGTGTACCAGTTCCATCACCTGCTGCCGGAATTCACTGCGCTGGAGAACGTCGCGATCCCGCTGATGATACGCGGGGAGACCTCGCGCAAGGCCCGCCTGGAGGCGGCCGAATGGCTGCATCGGGTGGATCTGGCGGACCGGGGCGACCACAAGCCGTCGGAGCTGTCGGGGGGCGAGCGCCAGCGGGTGGCCATCGCCCGGGCGATGGTGACGGAGCCCGCAGTGATCCTGGCAGACGAGCCGACCGGCAATCTGGACCGGGAACGGGCGCAGCGGGTATTCAGCCTGCTGCAGGCGATGAATCGCGCCAACGGCAGCGCGCTGGCACTGGTGACCCACGACCTTGAGCTGGCGCAGCGCATGGAGCGGACCGTTCGCCTCGTCGACGGCGTGCTGTCGGCGGCCGACTGAGCGTTCCCCTCCTTTTCCTCGCTGACCATCGCGGTCGGCGAGGGGTCCCGGAGGCTGCTGCTTCTGCTGATCGGGTCACGGGTCCTCGGGATCCGGTCTCGATCGGTAGGGGTTGTGCTGGCTCTTCATCAGTCGCCGGTGCAGTCGGGCACGCCTGAGCTTTACGCGCTGGATCACGCTGAACCACCAGAGCACGCGAATCGTCACGTACCCGGTGGCCGAGGCCACGACGGCCAGCACCAGGCTGCCGACCATCAGCGGCATCCAGATCGTCAGCAGTTCCCCGGTGAGCCAGTCCCAAGTCAGTTCCACGCGCAGGCTGCGCCGGGGCTCGTCTAGAATCCAGCGTCCGATCGTGTAGGCTGTGTACAGGATCGGAGGAATGGTCACGGGATTGGACACCCAGACCAGCAGGACCGATACCGGCAGGTTGACGCGCACCCAGATCGCGATCACCGCGGCCAGCAGCATCTGCATCGGTATCGGCAGAAAGGCGACGAACAGCCCCACGGCAAAGGCACCAGCGACGGAGCGCCGGTTCAGATGCCACAAATCAGGCGCGCGCAGGCGCGGACCCAGAATCTCCAGGGCGCGATGCCCCCGGACCGACTCGTAGGCCGGGAACCATTTCTTGACGAGATTCTTCGACATGGGCGGGCGGATGCGTCTCTGCGCGCGGCCGGTTGCCGGCTGTGCAGGCGGGGGCAATACGGCCCCGCCGCGTGTGCTGACTCCCGGCATGATATTTCCGATCGCGCGGACAGGGAACCGTGATCCCGTTTGCCGCGGCCCTGACGGGCGGGTCGCTGACCCTTCACCTGCTTCCGGCCACGCCCGATTGGCCGTGGATGGTCCTTGCGGTGCTGGGGCTCCTGCTTGCGCTTCCGCACCGGGCGCTGCGCATTCCGGCAGGCTTCCTGGTTGGGCTGGCGCTCGCCGGCGGGCAGGCACAGACCTGGCTCGAACGGGCGGTTCCGCCGGAGATGACCGGCACCGAGGTCACGGTTAGCGGCGTCGTCACCGACCTGCCGGACCACTCCGCGCGACGCACGCGGGTCCTTCTCCGGGTCACCGGGATTATCGACGCGCCGCCGGAGTTCCTGGCGGAACGGCTGCGCGTGACGGCCTTTCCACCCGAGCCCCGGCTGCAGGCGGGCGACAGGGTGCGGGCGCGGCTGCGGCTGCGCCCGCCGCGGGGAAGTCACAATCCCGCGGGATTCGATTTCGCCGCTTGGCTGTACCGCGAGCGCATCCACGGCATGGCCAGCCTGCGCGGCGAGCTGGAGTGGGCGGAACGCGGCGGGGAGCGGTGGTTGCCCACGGCTTCGCTGCACCGGCTGCGGGCGAATATACGGGACGCGATGCGGGCCGCCCTTCCCGGAGCCCGCCATCCCGGCGTGATGGAGGCGCTGGTGATCGGCGAGCGCGGGGCCATGCAGGCGGAGGAATGGCGGCTCTTCCTGCATTCCGGGACCAATCACCTGATGGCCATCTCCGGTCTGCACGTGGGCCTGGTGGCGGGATTCGCATTGCTGCTGGCGCGGCTCACCTGGCGCCGCCAGCGCGGTGTGCGCCGTCGGTTGTCGCTGCGCTGGTTCGGTGCCCTTGCGGCCACGGGCGCGGCGGGTGTCTATGCGGCCCTCGCCGGGTTCAGCATTCCGACCCAGCGTGCGCTGGTCATGCTGACCCTGTTCAGCCTGGGCCTTCTGGCGCGGCGGGATCCGCTCTCGTGGCGAGTCTATGCAGCCGCCGTGGTGGCGGTGGTGGCCCTGTGGCCTGCGAGCGTGCTGGCCCCGGGTTTCTGGTTCTCCTTCGGGGCCGTGGCCGTGATCCTGCTGCTGCTGCAGGATCGCGTGGCACAGCCCGGCCTGCCCGGATGGTTGCGCATCCAGTTGATCCTCGCAGTGGCGCTGCTGCCGTTGAGCCTGACCTGGTTCCAGCTCGGCTCGTGGGTCGCCCCGGTCGCGAACCTGGTCGCGGTGCCCGTGGTGAGCTTCTTGGTCCTGCCGTTCCTTCTGGCAGGTGCGGCACTGGCCGTTATCTGGAGCCCGCTCGGAGCGCCGCTGCTCTGGTGGGCTGATGCCTGGCTGGCGCTGCTGCTGCGTGTCCTCGCGCTGCTGGTGGAGTGGCCGGCGGCGGTGAGCGAGATGGCGGTTGCCTGGCCGGCGGCGGTGCTCGCCGGTATCGGGGTGCTGCTGACCCTGCTGCCGCGAGGGCGGCGGCTCGCACCCTGGATGCTGGTCGCGTGTCTGCCGCTGCTGCTGCCAGCGGCACCGCGGCTGGCGCCCGGCGACTTCAGGGCCGAGATGCTGGACGTCGGCCAGGGGCTTGCCGTGGTGGTGCAGACCCGGCGCCACGTATTGATCTATGACGCCGGCCCCGCCTGGGAAGACGGCTTCGATTCCGGAGCGGCCGTAGTGCTTCCTGCCCTGCGCCGGCTGGGCGTCCGCGCCGTCGATCGGGTAATCGTCAGCCACGAGCATAGTGATCACCGGGGCGGCGTGGAGGCGGTGCTCGCCGGTCTGCCGACCGCGGAGGTGCTGAGCCGGCGCGGGGACGTGCATGGCGGCGAGAGAGCCTGCGAGGCCGGCCTGTCCTGGGAATGGGATGGTGTGTTCTTCGAGACCCTTCATCCGCCTCCGAACTGGGACGACGGCAACTCCTCCTCCTGCGTGCTTGCGGTACGGGGATCGCACGGACGGCTGCTGCTGACCGGGGACCTCGAGGGGCTCGGGGAGAGCGTGCTGGTGCGCTCGGCGCCCAACCGCCTTCGCACTGACGTGCTGCTGGTCCCGCATCACGGGGCCGCCGGCGTCCTGGAGCGTGGACTCCTGGATGCGGCGGGGCCCGCAATCGCCTGGGTCAGCAGCGGTTTCGACAACCGCTTCAGGCACCCCGCGCCCGAGGTTAGGGCCCGTCTCAACGACGCGTGCGTGCCGCCGTTCGATACCCGCGAGCGCGGAATGCTATGGCTGGAAACCATGGCGGAAGGCATCCGGATCGGACCGGGGAGCCGGGTGGAGCACCCCCGTTTCTGGCACCCACCGGTCGCCCCGGAGCCGCGGCTGCCAGTGGCCTGCCCACCCTTCGAGGGTGATCCCGTGCCGTCGCTATCCGGTAGGACGCCGGGTGTAGAATGAGCGCATGAGCAGCCCCGTTCCGGACACCATTCGCCCGATCCGTTTCGACGACGGTAGGCTTCATCTGCTGGATCAGCGGCTCCTGCCGTCGGAATCCCGCGAGAATGGCTATGAGGATCCGGCGTCTGTCGCGGACGCCATCCGGGACATGGTCGTGCGGGGTGCCCCGGCGATCGGCATCACCGCGGCCTTCGGGGTCGTGCTGGCCTGCGATCGGGCACGGGATCGCAATACCGCGCCATGGCGGCCCTCGGTGGAGGCAGCCATCGACCGGCTCGCGGCGTCGCGCCCGACCGCGGTAAACCTGTTCTGGGCACTCGACCGCATGCGGGCGGTGCTCGCAGGCTGCGGTTCCGTCGCCGAGGCCTGTGCGGCGACGCTCGCGGAGGCGCAGGCGATGCTGCAGGCGGACATTGCCGCGAACCGGCGCATGGGGGCGATCGGTGCGGCCCTGATCGATCCCGGGCGGGCGGTACTTACGCACTGCAATACCGGTTCGCTGGCGACGGGGGGCTTCGGAACCGCACTCGGGGTCATCCGCGCGAGCTGGGCCGAGGACCGGATCACCGAGGTCTTCGCCGACGAGACCCGTCCGTGGCTGCAGGGATCGCGCCTCACCGCCTGGGAACTGCTGCGCGACGGCATTCCGGTACAGCTGCTGTGCGAGGGCGCGGCGGCGAGCCTGCTCCGGTCCGGGCGGGTCGGCTGGGTGGTGGTCGGGGCGGACCGGATCGCGGCCAACGGGGATACCGCGAACAAGATCGGCACCTACGGGCTTGCGTTGCTGGCCCGGGCGCACGGTGCGGGTCTCATGGTGGTGGCACCGCTCAGCACCATCGACTTCGAGATCGCGGACGGTTCGGCGATACCGATCGAGATGCGTGCCGAAGCCGAGGTGCTCGGGCTGGGGGGGCAGCGCGTCGCGGCCCCCGGAGCCCGTGCCTGGAACCCCGCCTTCGATGTGACCCCGGCCGATCTGATCGACGTGATCGTCACCGAGCAGGGTGCGGTGCACCGCCCGGACCGCGAGGGGCTCGCCGCCCTCAGGGGGCTTGTGGACCGGTGAACCCCGGCGCGTCCACGCGCCGCATCGGCCGCGCTATGGTAGAATTTCGCGTTTACCACCGCTGGAAGTCCACGCTCGCCGATGGCTGAATTCGCCAAGGAAATATTCCCGGTCAATCTCGAGGACGAGATGCAGCAGTCCTACCTCGATTACGCGATGAGCGTGATCGTGGGACGGGCGCTTCCGGATGTGCGCGACGGCCTGAAGCCGGTGCATCGGCGTGTCCTCTACGCGATGCGCGAGCTCGGCAACGACTACAACAAGCCCTACAAGAAGTCTGCGCGCGTGGTGGGCGACGTGATCGGCAAATACCACCCGCATGGCGACTCCGCAGTGTACGACGCGATCGTGCGCATGGCGCAGCCGTTCTCGATGCGCTACATGCTGGTGGACGGGCAGGGCAACTTCGGCTCGGTGGATGGCGACGCGCCCGCCGCGATGCGCTACACCGAGGTGCGCATGGCGCGCATCGCGCAGGAACTGCTGGCCGACATCGACAAGGACACGGTCGACTTTGCCGACAACTACGACGGCTCGGAACGCGAGCCGTCCGTGCTGCCGGCGCGGTTCCCCCACCTGCTGGTCAACGGGTCCGCGGGCATCGCGGTGGGCATGGCCACGAACGTGCCCCCGCACAGCCTCGGCGAGGTGGTGGATGCCTGTGTCGCCCTGATCGACGATCCGGACATCAGCATCGACGGCCTGATGGAGCATATGCCGGGGCCCGATTTCCCGACCGCCGCGATCATCAACGGCGCCGACGGCATTCGGGACGCCTACCGCACCGGCCGGGGGCGGATATACCTCCGCTCGCGCACCCACACGGAGCCGCTGGAGGGCGGGCAGCGCGAGGCGATCGTGGTCACCGAGCTGCCCTACCAGGTCAACAAGGCACGGCTGATCGAGAAGATCGCCGAGATGGTGAAGGAAAAGAGGCTCGAGGGCATCAGCGAACTGCGCGACGAATCCGACAAGGAGGGGATGCGCATCGTGATCGAGCTCCGGCGCGGCGAGATGCCGGAAGTGGTGCTGAACCATCTGTTCATGCACACGCAGATGCAGAACGTGTTCGGCATCAACATGGTCGCGCTGGTGGAGGGGCAGCCGAAACTGCTCGATCTGCGGCAGATCCTCGAGGCCTTCCTGCGCCATCGCCGGGAGGTGGTCACCCGACGCACCATCTTCGACCTGCACAAGGCGCGGGAACGTGCCCACGTGCTGGAGGGCCTGACGGTCGCGCTGGCGAACATCGACGAGGTGATCGCGCTGATCCGGGCGGCCGCGAACCCGGCGGAGGCGAAGGCCGGTCTGCTCGCGCGCACCTGGGAGCCGGGAGCAGTCACGGCGATGCTGGACCGCGCCGGGGCGAATGCCTCCCGCCCGGAGGACCTGTCACCGGAGTTCGGCCTGACCGGCGCGGGTTACCGGCTGTCGGAGGCCCAGGCGCAGGCCATCCTCGACCTCCGCCTCCACCGCCTGACCGGTCTTGAGCAGGACAAGATCCTGGAGGAATACGGGGGGCTGCTGGACCTGATCGAGGACCTGCTGGAGATCCTGGGCTCGGGGGAACGCCTGCAGGAGGAGATCCGCAACGAATTGCTGGCGGTGCGCAAGCAGTACAACGATGCGCGCCGGACGGAGATACGCGCCGCGCACGCGAACCTCACGCTGGAGGATCTGATCGGCGAGGAGGACGTCGTGGTTACGCTGTCCCACGCGGGCTACGTGAAGTACCAGCCCGTCACCGCCTACCGCGCCCAGCGCCGGGGGGGCCGGGGCAAGGCCGCGACCAGCTTCCGCGAAGAGGACTTCATCGACCGCCTGATCGTGGCCAACACGCACGACACCGTACTGTGCTTCTCCAGTCGCGGCCGCGTCTACTGGATCAAGGTCTACGAACTTCCGCAGGGCAGCCGGGCGTCACGCGGCAAACCGATCGTCAACCTGTTGCCGCTCGAGCCGGAAGAGCGGATCAACGCAATTCTGCCGGTGCGCGGCTACGCCGAGGATCGGTTCGTGTTCATGGTGACTACGGCGGGAACCGTGAAGAAGACGCCGCTCACGGACTTCTCGCGACCGCGCAGCACCGGCATCATCGCCGTCGATCTGCGTGATGGAGACCAGCTCGTCGACGTCGCCCTGACCGACGGCCACCAGGACGTGATGCTGGTGACCTCGGCTGGCAAGGCGGTCCGTTTCCCGGAGACGGACGTGCGGGCCATGGGGCGCACCGCCTGCGGCGTGCGCGGCGTGCGCATGGAGGATCCGCACCGGGTGATCGCGCTGCTGATCGTGGACCAGGGCGCGGCCCTGTTCGCGAGCGAGTTCGGATACGGGAAACGCACCCGCTTCGACGAATTCCCGCTGCACCGGCGGGGCGGGCAGGGCGTGATCGCGATCCAGTGTGGAGACCGCAACGGGATGCTCGTTGGTGCGGCCCGTGTCCTCGATGATCAGGAGGTGATGCTGATTACCGATGGGGGGACCCTGGTACGGACACCGGTGGAACAGATCCCGCTGATCGGGCGGAACACCCAGGGCGTGCGGCTGATCCGTCTCTCGGAGGACGAGCGGCTGGTGGAACTCGCCCGGGTCGAGCGGCTGCAGGGCGAGGATGAACCCGAGGACGAGGACGAGGACGAGGACGAGGACGAAGACGGGACCGGAGACGGTACGGAGACCGGCGCATCGAAACCTACGGGAGACGCCGGAGCGGACGCGCCCCCGGCCAATGGAGACCAGGAATGAATCGAGTGTTCAACTTCAGCGCGGGGCCCGCCGCGCTCCCCGAGCCGGTGCTCGAGCGGGCCCGGTCTGAGTGGATGGATTTCCGCGGTGCCGGTATGTCGGTGATGGAGATGAGCCATCGCGGAAAGATCTTCATGGAGATCGCGGAAAAAGCGGAGAGCGATGTCCGCACGCTGCTGGAGGTGCCGGACGACTACGCGGTGCTGTTCCTGCAAGGGGGGGCGACGGGCCAGTTCGCGGCGGTGCCGCTGAACCTTCAGCCCGGCGGTCAGGGCATGGATTACGTGGACACGGGCGCGTGGTCGGTGAAGGCGATCAAGGAAGCGCGGAAATTCGGGCCGGTGAACGTGGTCGCGAGCAGCAAGGACAGCGGTTACGCCTCGATTCCCGATCCGTCCGAGTGGCGCCTGGATCCGGATGCCGCATACCTGCACTACACACCGAACGAGACCATCGGCGGCGTCGAGTTTCACTTCGTGCCGGATGCCGGAACGGTACCGCTGGTGGCCGACATGTCGTCAACCATACTCTCGCGGCCCCTGGACGTATCGCGTTACGGGGTGATCTATGCGGGTGCCCAGAAGAACATCGGTCCCGCCGGGGTGACGCTGGTGATCGTGCGCGGGGATCTGCTGGAGCGGAACTCCGGCCCCGTGCCCGCTATCGTGGACTACGCGCTGCAGGCCAGCAACGATTCCATGTACAACACGCCGCCGACGCTCGCGTGGTATCTCTCGGGACTGGTCTTCGAGTGGCTCCTCGAGCAGGGCGGTCTGCCGGCGATAGCCGAGGTCAACCAGCGCAAGGCGGCGAAGCTCTATCACTTCGTCGACAACTCGGAATTCTATCGCAACCCCGTCGAGGTCTCCGCGCGCTCATGGATGAACGCGCCGTTCATCCTGGCCGATGCCGCGCTCGACGGCAGCTTCCTGAAGCAGGCGGCGGAGGCCGGGCTGTCCGGGCTCAAGGGGCACCGCTCCGTGGGGGGCATGCGGGCGAGCCTCTACAACGCGGTGCCGGAGGCCGCGGTGGACGCCCTGATCGAATTCATGGCCGACTTTGAACAACGCCATGCCTGAACAGAGGGCACCCATGTTTCGGATCCAGACCTTCAACAACATCGCGGTGCGCGGTCTCAACCGGTTTCCCCGGGAGACCTACGAGGTGGCGTCGGGACTCGCCGACCCTCACGCGATCATGCTGCGCTCGCACAATCTGCACTCGACCCCCATCGCGGACTCGGTGCAGGCCGTGGGGCGCGCCGGCAGCGGCGTGAACAACATCCCGGTGGATGCGCTGTCCGCCCGTGGCGTCGCGGTGTTCAATGCCCCGGGGGCGAACGCGAATGCGGTCAAGGAGCTGGTGGTCGCAGGAATGCTCCTGGCCTCTCGGAACCTGATCCCGGCATCCGAGTATCTCCGCGGGCTGGACGGCGGTGATCCGGAGTTCATGAAGCGGGTGGAGGACGGCAAGAAACGCTTCGTCGGCTTCGAACTTCCGGGGCGCACACTCGGGGTGGTTGGGCTCGGGGCGATCGGCGTCAGGGTCGCCAATGCTGCCCGGGCACTGGGCATGCACGTGGTCGGCTACGATCCGAAGATCACCGTGGAGAGCGCCTGGCGCCTGGAGGCCGACGTCGAGCGTGCCCGCACGGTGGACGCCGTGGCGTCGAGCGCCGACGTGATCACCTTCCACGTGCCCCTGAACGAACATACCCGCAACCTCCTGGATGTGACGCGCGTGCGCTCGCTGAAGCGCGGAGCGGTCGTGATCAACCTCGCCCGCGAAGGCGTGGTCGACGATGCCGCGATCTGCGCGGCGCTGGACGAGGGTCGGATCCACGCCTTCGTCACCGACTTTCCGACACCGGAACTGATCAAACATCCACGGGTTATCGCGCTGCCGCACCTGGGCGCATCGACGGTGGAGTCCGAAGAGAACTGCGCGATGATGATCGCGGACCAGTTGCGCGACTACCTCGAGAACGGGAACGTGCGCAACGCGGTGAACCTGCCGACCCTGGCGCTGGAGCGCAAGGGCGAGACCAGGCTCGCGATCGTGAATCGGAATCTTCCGGACCGGGTCGGCCAGGTCTCACGTACACTCGGCCAGAAGGACGTGAACATCGTGCACATGGTCAACGAGTCCCGCGGCGACCTCGCCTACACACTGCTGGATGTCGAAGGAGAGGTCGATGCCGCGACGGCAGAGGCCATCAGCTCAATCGACGGGGTCCTCCGCGCACGGGTCCTGTAGTGGTGGATTCGGCCGAACTGGAGCAGCTGCGTGACCGCATCGACGCGCTCGATGCCGATCTCCTGCGTCTGCTGAACGCGCGGGCGCGCTGCGCGGTCGAGGTCGCGACGGTGAAGCGGCGCCAGGGCGGACAGGCGTTCTACCGCCCGGAACGCGAGGCCGGGATCCTGCGCCAGGTGCGCGAGCAGAACACGGGTCCGCTCCCGGGCGACGCCGTGGTGCGGCTCTTCCGTGAGATCATGTCGGAGTGCCTGGCGCTGGAGGAACCGCTGGTCGTGGCCTTTCTCGGCCCCGAGGGCACCTTCACCGACCTCGCCACGCGCAAGCATTTCGGCCAGGCGGCCACGCTCCAGCCGCTGGTCGCCATTGACAGCGTCTTTCGCGAGGTCGAATCCGGCCGGGCCCATTTCGGGGTGGTTCCGATTGAAAACAGCACGGAGGGCGTTGTCACGCACACCGTGGACTGCTTCCTGGAGTCCCCGCTGCTGATCTGCGGCGAGGTGATCCTTCCGGTGCAGCACCATCTGCTGTCGCGCTGCGAGCGTCTCGAAGATGTGCAGCTGGTGATGGCGCACCCGCAGGCGCTCGCCCAGTGCCGTCAGTGGCTCGACCGCGAACTTCCGGGCGTGGAACGGCGCCACGCCTCGAGCAATGGACTGGCGGCGCAGAACGCGGCCGGAGTGGCCGGGGCGGCCGCGATCGCGAGCGATGCGGCCGCCGAGCGTTACGGGCTGCAGATACTGGCTCAGAACATCGAGGACCGCGGTGACAACACCACCCGGTTCCTGGTCATCGGCCGGGTGGAGGCGGGCAGGACCGGTCGGGACCGGACCTCCATCATGCTCAGCACCGCGAACCGGCCCGGCTCCCTGTTCGGTCTGCTGAAGCCGATCGCCGAGGCCGGGATCAGTCTGACCCGGATCGAGTCGCGGCCCTCCCGGTGCGTTAACTGGGACTACGTGTTCTTCCTGGACTTCATCGGGCACCGCGATGAACCGGCGGTGGCGGCCTGCCTGAAGTCGTTGCGCGATTCGGCGGACATGCTGAAGATCCTCGGCAGTTACCCTCAGGCAGCCACCTAGTGGGCCATGCCCACTCCGACCCCGCCGGTTTGGCGCAAAGCCACCACGGCCGTTGACTAGAGAAAGGCTGGAACATGGTTGATTTCGCAGTGCTCGCGGTGCCCGGTGTACAGGCGCTGCGCCCCTATGAGCCGGGCAAGCCGGTCGAGACCCTCGAACGCGAACTGGGCATCCGCGAGGCGGTAAAGCTCGCCTCCAACGAGAATCCGCTGGGTCCCAGCCCGCTGGCGGTGGAGGCGGCGGGCCGGGCCCTGCGCAACCTGCACATCTACCCCGATGGCAATGGCCTTGCGCTGAAGGAGGCGCTCGCCGAACGGCACGGCGTGGTGCCCGAACAGGTCACGCTCGGCAACGGGTCTAACGAGGTGCTGGAACTCGTTGCCCGAACCTGGCTCGCGCCCGGGCGCAACGCGGTCTACTCGCGGCATGCCTTTGCGGTCTATCCGCTGGTGGTGCAGGCCGTCGCCGCGGAGGGACGCGCGGCAAACGCCCGCCCGGCGGATTCCGACCAGCCATATGGTCACGACCTGGATGCGATGGCGGCGCAGGTGGACCCGGATACGCGGGTGGTGTTCGTGGCCAACCCCAACAATCCCACCGGAACGTGGCTGGCCGCGGAGGCACTCGAGCGGTTCATCGCGCGGGTGCCGGCCGAGACCCTGGTGGTGGTCGACGAGGCCTATGCCGAGTATGTGGAGCGGCCCGATTACCCGGACACCACCCGTTGGCTGCAACGCTTCCCGAACCTGCTGGTAACCCGGTCCTTCTCGAAGATCCACGGGCTGGCCGGCCTGCGGCTGGGGTATTCGGTGTCCTCGGCGGCGGTCGCGGAACTGGTGAACCGCGTGCGCCAGCCGTTCAACGTGAATGCCCTCGCGCAGGCGGCGGGTCTGGCGGCCGTCAGCGATACCGGTCATGTTGCAGAGAGCGTGCGGATGAACCGGGAGGGCCTGAAGCAGCTCGGTGCGGGCCTGGAGCAGCGGGGCATAGGCTTCATTCCGTCGGTGGGCAACTTCCTCACCTTCGACGTGCGCGAGGCGCCAGGCGCGGTCTACGAAGGCCTGCTGCGGGAGGGCGTGATCGTGCGCCCGGTGGCGAACTACGGGCTTCCGACTCACCTGCGGGTCACGGTCGGGACCCCCACGGAGAACGAGCGCTTCCTCCGGGCGCTGGACGCGGTGCTGAAGGCGTGATCGGGCGACTGGTGATCTTCGGGGTTGGCCTGATAGGCGGTTCGATGGCGCTCGCGCTGCGCGCCGCCGGGGCGGTCTCCGAGGTGGTGGGCTGCTCGCGTTCGGAGGCCAACCTGGCGGAGGCGCAGCGGCTTGGGGTCATCGACCGCTGGACCACCGATCCCGCACAGGCCTGTGCCGAGGCGGACCTCGGCGTGCTCGCGGTGCCACTGGGATCGATGCAGGGCCTGTCCGCGGCGATCGCGGAGCACTGGCCGGCCGAGGCTGTGCTCACCGATGTGGGCAGCAGCAAGCAGGCCGTGCTCGACGCGGTCCGTGCCGGCTTCGGTCGGTTGCCGAGGAACTTTGTCGCCGGCCACCCGATCGCGGGCACCGAGCGCAGCGGTGTCGGAGCCGCCTTTCCGGGCCTGTTCCAGGACCGCCTGGTGATCCTGACCCCGGCTGACGAGACCAGCCCGCTGGCCGCGGAGCGGGTGGCCGACATGTGGCGGGCCACAGGTGCGCGGATCGAGTTCATGACCCCCGCGCACCACGACCACGTGCTGGCGGCGACCAGCCATCTGCCTCACGTGCTCGCGTTCGCGCTGGTGGAATCGCTGGCGCGCATGAGCGAGAGCGACGAGGTCTTTCATTATGCGGCAGGCGGGTTCCGCGACTTCACCCGGATCGCGTCCAGCGACCCGGTGGTATGGCGGGACATCTGTCTCGCCAACCGGGATGCGATCCTGGAGATGCTGGAGCGCTTCCAGGGCGACCTGGACAGCCTTCGGCAGGTGATCGCCCGCGGAGACGGCACGGAGCTCGAGGCGCGCTTCGATTTCGCCAAGAATGCACGGGACCGCTTCAGCGAGAAGATGCAGGCACAACTGGACCAGTGAGCAGATGACCACGACCTTCAGTGTGGAACCGGGAGGTTCCCTGCGCGGCGACCTTCGGGTCCCGGGCGACAAGTCGATTTCGCACCGGTCGATCATGTTCGGCGCGCTCGCCGAGGGCCGCACACGGGTCAGCGGATTCCTCGATGGCGAGGACTGCCTGGCGACGCTCTCCGCCTTCCAGGCGATGGGCGTACCGATCGAGCGTCCGGAGCGTCATACCGTGACCATCGACGGCGTCGGCCTGCACGGTCTGCGGGAACCGCAGGCGCCCCTGGACATGGGCAACTCCGGTACCGCGATGCGGCTGATGTGCGGGGTGCTGGCCGGGCAACCCTTCGACAGCGTGCTGGTCGGTGATGCCTCGCTGGGCCGTCGCCCGATGCGCCGGGTCACCGGCCCGCTCGCGGAGATGGGCGCCCGGATCGACACCGGGGAGCACGGAACGCCCCCGCTGCACGTGCACGGCGGCCAGCGCCTGCGGGGACATCGGCACACGCTGCCCGTGGCCAGCGCCCAGGTGAAATCGGCGCTGTTGCTGGCAGGCCTCTGGAGCGAGGGCGAGACCTGCGTCACCGAACCGGCGCCCACGCGTGATCACACCGAGCGGATGCTGCTGGGCTTCGGCTACGATCTGCACCGGGACGGCCGCCGAATCTGTCTCCAGGGCGGCGGTCGGCTCAGGGGACGCGCGGTGGAGGTGCCGGCCGACATCTCCTCGGCGGCCTTCTTTCTCGTCGGCGGCAGCATCGGGGAGGGGTCGGACCTGCTGCTTCGCCACGTCGGCGTGAACCCGACGCGCACCGGGGCGATCGACATCCTGCGCCTGATGGGTGCCTCGATCGAGGTCCTCGAGCCGCGCGAGATCGGCGGCGAGCCGGTCGCGGACCTGCGCGTGCGCTCCGCGCTGTTGCGCGGCGTCCGCATACCCCCGCAACTGGTGCCGTCGGCGATCGACGAATTCCCCGCTCTCTTTGTCGCCGCGGCGTGCGCGGAAGGGGAGACGGTGTTGGCCGGCGCAGAGGAACTGCGGGTGAAGGAGAGCGACCGGATCCAGGTGATGGCCGACGGGCTGTCCGGTCTCGGGGTCCGCTGCGAGGTGCTGCCGGACGGTATCCGGATCCAGGGCCGGGGTGTTCTCGAGCCTGGCACGATCTCCAGTGACGGTGATCACCGGGTCGCGATGTCCTTCGCGATGGCCGCTCTGCGCGCCCGAGGAGCCATCGTGATACGCGACTGCGACAATGTGGCGACCTCATTTCCGGACTTCCCCGGGCTCGCTGCGCGGGCCGGGCTGGAGATCCGCGTCACATGACGACGGTCCTCGCGATCGACGGGCCGGGCGGTGCCGGGAAGGGAACGGTCAGCAAGCGACTGGCGGAATCCCTCGGCTGGCACCTGCTGGACAGCGGTGCGCTTTACCGGCTGGTGGGGATTGCGGCGCGCAAACGCGGTGTCGACTTTGCAAATGTGGCACAACTTACGGATATTGCGCGAGATCTTGACGTTGAATTCCGTGTCGCGGAGGCGGGAGAGCTGGTGCGGACATGGCTCGAAGGCGAACAGATCGACCATCTTCTGCGCACGGAGACCGCGGGAAGCGATGCCTCAGTCGTGGCGGCGATCCCCGAGGTGAGAGCGGCGCTGCTGCAGCGGCAGCGTGATTTTGCGGTCCCGCCGGGCCTGGTCGCGGACGGCCGCGACATGGGGACGGTGGTGTTTCCCGATGCGGATCTGAAGGTGTTTTTGACCGCCTCCGCGGAAGAACGCGCACACCGGCGTTACAAGCAGTTGAAGGAACAAGGACTTAGTGCTAACCTTCGCGCCCTTCGGGAAGAGTTGCAGGCCCGTGACCGCCGGGATTCCGAGCGCGCGGCAGCTCCGCTGAAGCCGGCACCGGACGCCTGGGTCCTCGATACCACCGGAATCGGCATTGACGAGGTGGTGGCGATGATCCGGGAACGGATCGCCGGCATTCTCTCATCCGGTGAATCGAAGTGAAGATATACGACGCCTTGTTTACGCA
>JAGTVE010000012.1 GCA_018224485.1 Thioalkalivibrio sp.
CCACCGACCAGCTCTCGGCGATGGAGATGATGGCGGTCGACCCCTACCGCCGGGTGTTCGCGCCGCGGTTCTTTGCCGGATTCCTGTCCATGCCGCTGCTCGCGGCGATGTTCAGCGCGGTGGGGGTGATCGGGGGGTATGTCGTCGGGGTGGGACTGCTGGGCGTGGACAGCGGCTCCTACTTCTCGCAGATGCAGGCGGTGACGGACTGGCGCGAGGACGTGCTCTCCGGCGTAATCAAGAGCATCGTGTTCGGCTTCGTGGTCACGTGGATCGCGATCTTCCAGGGCTTCAACGCCGAGCCGACCTCCGAGGGGATCTCGCTCGCCACCACCCAGACCGTGGTGATCTCGGCACTGGCGGTGCTCGGACTCGACTTCGTCCTGACCGGACTGATGTTTACCTGACCGGTCGCCGCGACGCGGCCATGTCATCGGGAGGAAACGCAATGAAGCTGCGGTATCTGGAAATGTCGGTGGGCCTGTTCGTGCTGCTGGGCATCGCGGCGCTGTTCTACCTGGCGATCCAGGTCAGCAACATCGTCGAGTATCGGGACGCTGACACCTACGATGTGATCGCCTATTTCGATCACATCGGCGGCCTGAAGGTGCGCGCCCCGGTGACGGTCTCGGGCGTGCGCATCGGCCGCGTGTCGGAGATCGCCTACGATGCCGAGCGGTTCCAGGCGCGCGTGGCCCTGGCCATCCAGTCTGGACAGGACTACCTTCCCGCGGATACGCAGGCCAGCATCTTCACCGCCGGGCTGCTCGGCGAGCAGTACGTCGCGCTGGAGCCCGGGGGCGACTTCGACGTGCTGACGGACGGTGACGAGGTCCTGTTAACGCAGTCGGCGCTGGTGCTGGAGAACATGATCGGCCGTGTGCTGACCAACCTCTCGAGCGATTGAACGGCCGGCCAAGGCCGGCGGTCCCAGGACGACAATGGAGGTGGAACGGAAATGAGAACAAGACTGCACGCCGCGCTGGGGGGCATGCTGCTCCTCTTCGCGTGCGCCCTGGGCGCGTCATCCCTGCAGGCCGCAGAGCCGATGCAACTCGTCGAGGAGGCAATCAACCGCGTCCTCGACACGCTCGGGGCCAACGAGGCCCGGGCACAGGAGGATCCCGACTTCGTTCTGGGGGTGATCGAGGACGAGGTCCTGCCGCTGGTGGATGTCGACGGTATGGCCCGGCTGATCCTCGCCCGCCACTGGCGTGACGCCAGTCCCGAACAGCGCCGGCGCTTCATCGAGGCCTTCCGGAGCACCCTGCTCAACGCCTATGGCGTGCGGCTGGCTGATTATCTGGACCGGCGCGTGATGGTCATTCCGCGGCGGTCCCGCCAGGATGACCGGATGGCGGTGGTCGCCACCGAGATCGAGGCCGGCAGCGGCCAGCCCAACATCGTCGTGAACTACCGGCTGCGTCCGGTGGACGGTGAATGGAAGGTCTTCGATGTCGAGGCGGAGGGCCTGAGCTTCGTGGGCAACTTCCGTTCGACCTTCAACACCGAGATCCGCCGCGATGGTCTGGACGCCCTGATCGTGCGCCTCGAGGAGGGCGACCGCTCGCTGATCGAGGAGGCCGTCCCGGAAGGCGACGAAGGCCGTGGCTGAACCCTCCCTGGTGCTCGACGGGAGCGTGCTGCGGCTGTCCGGTCCGGTCACCCTGAACACCGTCGCCCCGCTGCTGTCGCGGGGTCGCCGGTTGCTGGCCCGGTTGCCGGAAGCAGGCACGCTCGATCTCTCGGGTGTCACGCGGGTCGACAGTGCCGGTGCCGCGATGCTGGTCGAATTCTGGCGCCAGCGTGAACATTCGGGCGCGAGCCTCGGTTTTGCCGCGATACCCGCGGATCTGCAGCCACTCCTGGAGCTCTACGCGCTCGAACCGGTGTTCCGCACGGCGGCCTCCGACTGACCCGCCGCCGGGCCCGATGGGCGGGCACCGGTGCTTTCGGTTATGATCGCCGGTTTTCGAGCGCTGCGGTACCAGCCAGGGCCCTTCCGAGTCTCAGATGGACAAACTGATTGTAAGCGGTGGCCGCCCGCTGGAGGGGCAGGTCCGGATATCCGGTGCGAAGAACGCGGTGCTGCCGATTCTGGCGGGAACGCTGCTCGCCGACGGCCCGGTGGTCGTCGGGAACGTACCGCACCTGCAGGACGTCACCACGACCATGGAGCTGCTCGGCCGTATGGGCGTCACGCTCACCGTGGATGAGCGCATGCGGATCGAGGTGGATCCGACCACGCTGACCGAATGCGTCGCTCCCTACGATCTGGTGAAGACCATGCGCGCCTCGATCCTGGTGCTGGGACCGCTGCTGGCGCGCTTCGGCCAGGCCGATGTCTCGCTGCCGGGCGGCTGTGCGATCGGCAGCCGTCCGGTGAATCTGCACCTGAAGGGCCTGGAGGCGATGGGTGCGCACATCGACGTCGAGGCCGGCTACATCCATGCCCGGGCCGACCGGCTGAAGGGTGCGCGCATCGTCTTCGATCAGGTGACGGTCACGGGCACCGAGAACCTGCTGATGGCGGCGACGCTCGCCGCTGGCGAGAGCGTGATCGAGAACGCCGCCCGTGAACCCGAGGTCGTCGACCTGGCCCGCTTCCTGTCCCGCATGGGCGCGAGGATCCAGGGCGCGGGCACGGACACCATCCGCGTGACCGGGGTGGAACGCCTGACGGGCTGCGAATACGAGGTCATGCCGGATCGGATCGAGACGGGCACCTTCCTGGTGGCGGCCGCCGTGACCCGGGGTCACGTGCGCACGAGGAACACCCGGCCCGAACTCCTCGACGCGGTGCTGCTGAAGCTGACCGAGGCCGGCGCCCGGATCGAATCAGGCCCCGACTGGATCGAGGCGGACATGCGCGGGCGCCGGCCCAAGTGCGTGAACCTGCGCACCGCGCCGTTTCCGGCCTTTCCAACCGACATGCAGGCGCAGATGATGGCGCTGAACGCGGCGGGTTCCGGGACGGGGTCCGTGATCGAGACGGTGTTCGAGAACCGGTTCATGCACGCCCAGGAGTTGCAGCGCATGGGCGCGGACATCCGGATCGAGGGGAACACCGCGATCGTCGCCGGTGTCGAGCAGTTGCGTGGGGCGCCTGTAATGGCCACCGACCTGCGCGCGTCCGCGAGCCTGATCCTTGCGGGACTGGTGGCGGAGGGCGAGACCACGGTGGATCGCATCTACCACATCGACCGGGGATACGAATGCATCGAGGAGAAGCTGCGTCAGATCGGCGCGACGATCCGCAGGGAGCCCAGCCGATGAATACCGCGCAGGCCATGACCATCGCGTTGTCGAAGGGGCGCATCCTGGAGGAGACGCTGCCGCTGCTGGAACGCGCGGGGATCGTGCCGCTGGAGGATCCGGCGAAGACGCGCAGGCTGATCATCAGTACCAGCCGTCCCGACGTGAACATCGTCGTGGTGCGGGCCACCGACGTGCCGACCTACGTCCAGTACGGCGCCGCCGCGGTGGGCGTGGCCGGGAAGGACGTGCTGATGGAGCACGGAGCGACCGGTCTGTACGAGCCGCTGGACCTCGGCATCGCACGCTGCCGCCTGATGCTCGCGGGCCGGCCCGGACATGCGGCTGGCGCCGGGCACCTGCGCATCGCGACCAAGTTCGTGAACGTCACCCAGCGCCACTTCGCGGCCCAGGGCCGGCAGGTCGAGATCATCAAGCTATACGGTTCCATGGAACTGGCGCCGCTGGTCGGCCTCGCCGACTATATCGTCGACCTGGTCGACACCGGCAACACCCTGAAGGCGAACGGCCTCGAGCCGCTGGAACTGATCGCCCGGATCAGTTCCCGGCTGGTGGTCAACAAGGCTGCGATGAAGATGCAGCATGCACGCATTCAACAACTGATCGAGGCCCTGCAGCCTGCCCTGACGGCGGCCTCCTGAGGCCACTGGATCCACGATGCGCCACGCCACCGACGATCTGCGAATCAAGTCCATCGACGAGGTCTCTCCTCCGGACGCCGTGCGCGGGGAACTCCCGCTGACCGACGCGGCGGCCGAGACGGTCTACGGCGCCCGGGCCGCGATCCACCGCATCCTGCACGGCGAGGACGACCGTCTGCTGGTGGTTGTCGGGCCCTGCTCGATCCACGATGTCGACGCGGCGCTGGAATACGCCGGGCGGCTGCGCGCGCTGCGCGGGGAATTCGGCGACGCCCTCGAGGTGGTGATGCGGGTCTATTTCGAGAAGCCGCGCACCACCGTGGGCTGGAAGGGGCTGATCAACGATCCCGACCTGGACGGCAGCTTCCAGATCAACCGGGGGCTGCGCCTCGCGCGCGGCCTGCTGCGCGACCTGGCCGGGCAGGGCATGCCCGCAGCCACCGAGTTCCTCGATCTGATCAGCCCGCAGTACATCGCCGACCTGGTGTCATGGGGCGCGATCGGGGCCCGCACCACCGAGAGCCAGGTGCACCGCGAGCTGGCCTCGGGACTGTCCTGCCCGGTCGGCTTCAAGAATTCGACGGACGGCAGTCTGCAGATCGCGATCGACGCGATCCGCTCCGCGTCGAGACCGCACCACTTCCTGTCCATGACCAAGGCCGGGCGTTCGGCGATCTTCTCCACCGCCGGCAACGAGGATTGCCACATCATCCTGCGCGGCGGGCGGCAGCCCAATTACGATGCCGAGAGCATCGCCGGGGCCTGCGGCCAGCTACAGGCGGCCGATCTGCCGGAGACGGTGATGGTGGATTGCAGCCACGCCAACAGCCGCAAGGATCCGGCGCGACAGGTCGATGTGGTGCGCACGGTCGCCGACCAGGTAGGTGACGGGGATCGGCGCATCATCGGCGTGATGCTCGAGAGTCACCTGCAGGCCGGGCGGCAGGACATCGTCGCGGGCAGGCCGCTGGTCTACGGACAGAGCATCACCGATGCCTGCATGGGCTGGGATGATTCCGAGGCGGCGCTGCGCGTGCTGGCCGCCGCCGCGCGCCGGCGCCGCGAGTCCGGATGAACCGGAGACTGCGCGCGGATCGCCATGATCGTGCAACTTCGAACGGCCACGGGGCCGTTCGTTCGACAGTGACGGGAGTCAGCAGCCATGCCTGAGATCAAGCGCCTCGACAGCCGGGACGAGCGGTTCTGGAGCGAACTGGACCGCCTGCTGGAGTGGGAGTCGGTGGCCGACCACGGGGTCCGTGCCATCGTGGACGAGATCCTGGGAGCGGTGCGCGGGGAGGGTGACGCCGCCTTGCTCCGCTACACGGAACGCTTCGATCGCCTGTCCCTGGCCAGTGCCGGCGAGCTGGAGGTCCCGCCGGAACGTCTGCACCAGGCGCTGGAACGCATTCCGGCCGTCCAGCGCGATGCCCTGGAGCAGGCCGCCAGGCGCATTCGCCGCTATGCGGAGCAACAGCGCATGCAGGACTGGGTGATCGAGGAGCCGGACGGCACGCTGCTCGGGCAGCGCGTGACGCCGCTCGACTCCGTCGGTCTGTACGTGCCGGGAGGCAAGGCGGCCTACCCCTCCTCGGTGCTGATGAACGCGATCCCGGCGAAGGTCGCCGGCGTGCCCCTGCTGGTGATGGTGGTTCCGGCGCCGGATGGCGAGCTGAACGACATGGTCCTGGCGGCCGCGGCCATTGCCGGCGTGAATCGTGTGTTCACCCTCGGTGGGGCGCAGGCGGTAGGGGCGCTGGCCTACGGCACACAGACGGTTCCGGGGGTGGACAAGATCGTCGGGCCGGGGAACATCTTCGTCGCCGCGGCCAAGCGCGAGGTCTTCGGCACCGTTGGCATCGACATGATCGCGGGTCCCTCGGAGATCCTGGTGGTCTGCGACGGGCAAACCGATCCCGACTGGATTGCCGCGGACCTCTTCTCGCAGGCCGAGCATGACGAGCAGGCCCAGTCCATCCTGCTGTCCCCGGATGCCGGTTTCCTGGACCGGGTCGCCGAGGCGATGGACCGGCTCCTGCAGGAGATGCCGCGCGAGGAGATCATCCGGGCCAGCCTCGGTGATCGGGGAGCGCTGGTCCGGGTCCGCGACATGGACGAGGCGGTCCGCGTGGCCAATCACATCGCTCCCGAGCACCTCGAGCTCTCGGTGGCCGATCCCCAGAGGTTGCTCGATGCCGGGCTGCGCCATGCCGGTGCGGTCTTCATGGGGCGTTACACCTGCGAGGCCGTGGGCGACTACTGCGCCGGGCCGAACCACGTGCTGCCGACCTCGCGCACCGCACGCTTCTCGTCGCCGCTGGGGGTCTATGACTTCCAGAAACGGTCCAGCATCATCCAGTGCTCGCCGGAAGGTGCCGCGGAACTGGGGCGCACGGCCTCGGTTCTCGCGCGGGGCGAGGGCCTGATCGCCCACGCCCGTTCGGCCGAGATGCGCGGTGAATAGCGTATCGTCTCCAGGGGAAACGTCCGCATGACCCGTCCTTCTGAGCTGATGCGTCCCGAGGTGCTGGAGCGTGCCGCCTACGCGGTCGCGGATGCCGCCGGGCTGATCAAGCTCGACGCGATGGAGAATCCCTTCCCCTGGCCCGGCGAACTCGAGGCGGCGTGGCTCGAGGCCTTGCGGGGGGTCGAGTTGAACCGCTACCCGGACCCCGGGGGCCGGGAGATCACCGCGGCCCTCCGCGCCGCACACGGGGTGCCCGAAGAGGCGGGGTGCCTGCTCGGCAACGGTTCCGATGAGCTGATCCAGATCCTGATCACGGCCGTGCAGGGCAGTGGCCGACCGGTCGTGTCGCCGGTGCCCACCTTCGTGATGTACGAGGTGCTCGCGCGTGCGGCCGGCGTTCCCTTCGTCGGTGTGCCGCTCGCGTCTGACTTCGACCTCGACCTGCCGGCGCTGCTGCATGTGCTGGAGCGGGAACGGCCGGCGCTGCTGTTTCTCGCGTTTCCGAACAACCCGACTGGCCGCCTGTACGATCCGGGAATGGTCGCCGAACTGGTTGCGGCCAATCCGGGCGTCACGGTGATCGACGAGGCCTACGCCCCCTTCGCGAGTCATAGCTTCCTGCCGCGGGCCGGCACGCCCCCGGGACTGATGGTGATGCGCACGCTGTCGAAGCTCGGGCTCGCGGGGCTGAGGCTCGGGTACCTCGCCGCTTCCGCCGAATGGATCGATGCGCTGGACCGTCTGCGCCTGCCCTACAACGTGAACACGCTGACCCAGCGCTCGATCCTGTTCGCGCTCGAACACAACGGAAGGCTGGAACAACAGGCCGGGCTGCTGCGCCAGGAGCGCACCCGGATTGCCGCGGCACTGGGGGCGCTTCCGGGCGTTCGCCGGGTGGTGCCGAGCGAGGCCAATTTCATCCTCTTCGAGGTCGCGTCCGGGCGGGGGCGTGCGGCCTTCGAGTCCCTGCTGGCCTCGGGCATCCTGATCAAGGACGTGGGGCGAAGTGGCGGGGTGCTCGCCGACCATCTGCGGGTCACGGTGGGAGCCCCGGCGGAGAACGACGCCTTCCTCGCGGCGCTGGCCAGCGCCCTTGGGAACCCCGGCTGAACCGCTGTCAGCGTGAAAATCGCGCACTGCTCCCCCGCTCCCGCGTGCGGGAGCGGGGCCGGGGTTGAGGGCCGGGCCCGACGTCGCACCCCCACCCCAACCGTTACTCCGGGCATCCTGCCCTCCGCCCTTCGGGCCCGCCTTCGGCGGTTCGAAATCCGCTCCCGGCGGATTTGTCCCCGCAAGCGGGGGAGGGAGATTTCATCGTCAGGGGTGGCTGCGTGCCATGGGGGTTAGCTGCGGATCAGACCGGGCGCTGATCCACGGTCGCCTCGAATTGCAGCGTCTCGCCTTTGCGCAGCGCCTCGATTGCGATTGGCTCGCCAGGCCGCTTGCGGGCGATCGCGTTCAGGGCCTCGCGTGCATTGTCCACCCGCTGGCCGTCCAGGCGGACGACCACGTCTCCCGGCTGCAGACCGGCCCGCGCGGCCGGTCCGCCATTGAGGATGCCGGCAATCAATACGCCGCGGGGTCGTTCCAGTCCGAAGGACTCGGCCAGGGCGCGGTCCATCGCCTGGACCTCGATACCCAGCCAGCCGCGCGTCACGTAGCCCTTTTCGATGATCTCGGTCATCACCTCGCGCGCCAGGTCCACCGGGATCGCGAAACCGATGCCGTGGGAGCCGCCCGAGCGGGTGAAGATCGCCGTATTGATGCCCACCAGTTCACCGAGCGCGTTGATCAGCGCCCCGCCCGAGTTACCGGGATTGATCGCCGCGTCCGTCTGGATGAAGTCCTCGAAGAGGTTGATCCCCAGCTCGGTCCGGCCGGTGGCGCTGACAATGCCCTTGGTGACGGTCTGACCCACTCCGAAGGGATTGCCGATCGCGAGTACCACGTCACCGACCTTCAGGTCCCGGGACTGTCCGACCGTGGCCGCGGTGATGTCCGTGGCGGCGATGCGCAGGACCGCGAGATCGGTCTCCGTGTCGATCCCGATGATCGCAGCGGGATGCGCGTCCCCGTTCGCGAGTACCACCGCGATGGACTCGGCCTGCTCGATCACGTGATGGTTGGTGAGGATGTGCCCGTTCGGGGTCATGATCACGCCCGAACCCAGGCTGGCCTGCTCGCGGTCACGGGGTCCGTGGGGCATCTCCGAGAAGAAGGGGTCCGCTTCCGGTTCGCCGGTCAGCGGGTGCGGCACCTCCACGATGCGGGAGGTCATGATGTTCACCACCGCCGGAGCGGCCCGGGCCACCCCGGGCGCATAGGAAACCGGACCCTGCAGGCTCTCTGCGGGAGGCGGCCCGGCGGCCGTACCGCGACGGTCGCCGTCGAGCAGTCCGGGGAAGAACAGCACAATGACCACCGCGACTGCGACGCCGGCCAGGGCCGCTTGCAGCAGGAAACGCGAAAGCTTCACCATGGTCCCGTTATATTACTGTCAATCCGTCTCGCGTGCCCGTGCACCCGCTGTTCCTGGGCATTGCAGCGCCTGGTCCCCGAGGTCCCCGCATGTCGGCCGCCATCGCTCGTGACACCCTTCTCGAAGCGCTCGATCGGAAACTGGAGCCCGGGCGCTTCGAGGATTACTGCCCCAATGGGCTGCAGGTCGAGGGACGCCCCGAGATCCGGCGCATCGTCAGCGGCGTGACCGCCTCTCATGCGCTGATTCGGGCCGCAGCGGAGCAGGAAGCCGACCTGATCCTGGTGCATCACGGGTATTTCTGGCGCGGCGAGCCGCAGCCTGTGGTGGGCATGAAGCGGCACCGGCTGCAGGCGCTGCTGCAGCATGACATCAATCTCGTTGCCTATCACCTGCCGCTGGACGCGCACCCGGAGCTCGGCAACAACGCGCAGCTCGGGCTCGAGCTCGGCCTGGTGACGGACGGAGCATTGCGCCCGGACGGCATCGGACTGATCGGCCGGCTCGCGGAGGCGTGTCCGCCGGAACAGCTTGCAACCAGAATCGGTGCAGTCCTCGGGCGCCAGCCGACCTGGGTTCAGGGAGGCACGCACCTCGTGCGCCGCCTGGCCTGGTGCACCGGAGGGGCGCAATCCATGCTCGCGACCGCCGCCACGCATGGGGTCGATGCCTTCATCAGCGGCGAGATCTCCGAGCAGACAACCCACGAGGCCCGGGAACTCGGCGTGCACTACTTTGCCGCCGGTCATCACGCAACGGAGCGCTACGGACCCCGTGCCCTCGGCGCCTGGTGCGCCGAACGCTTCGGTGTCGACCATTGCTTCATCGATATACCCAACCCGGCCTGAGCGATCCGAACCGGCGTTCAGCGGCAGGGTCACAGTTTTCGCGATCATTCCAGGACGCCACGGGCTTGACCCCACCGGGTCACGGGTTGACCCCATTAGCGTTTTAGGGAATTCTATTTGATTACATTGGCCCCGAAGAGGGCGCCACGATGGCGCGCAGGCCTGATTGCCGGTTTCGCCGGCCGCCGCCGAGCCACCGCCAGCGTGAACGCATCGGAAACAGCAGCTGGAGAGAGCGAAGATGGCAAACCAAGGCGTGGATCGAGGTCGCCGCAGGTTCCTTGTGGCAGCGACCTCGGTGGTGGGTGGCGCGGGCGTAGTGGCCCTGGCAACACCCCTCCTGGTGTCGTGGAAACCCAGTGCCCGTGCGGAGGCGGCCGGTGCTCCTGTCGAGGTCAACGTTGCTCAGATCGAGCCGGGGCAGCGCATCAGCGTGGGCTGGCGCGGCCGGCCGATCTGGATTGTCCGGCGCACGCCCGAGATGCTGGAACTGCTTCCGGAGATCCGCGACCGGTTGCGCGATCCGGACTCCGAGGAGGTCACCCAGCAGCCCGACTACGCACGCAACCCCCACCGCTCGATACGGGCCGAGCTTCTAGTGCTGGTCGGCATCTGCACGCACCTCGGGTGCTCGCCCGCCTTCCGGCCCGAGATCGGCGTGGCCGACATCGGTGCGGACTGGCCGGGTGGCTGGCTCTGTGCCTGCCACGGTTCGCGTTTCGACATGGCGGGAAGGGTCTACCGAAACGTGCCCGCGGCACTGAATCTCGAGGTACCCCCGTACCGCTTCGTGAACGATGACCTGATCATCGTGGGTGAACACGCCGATGGAGGCACCGCATAATGGCAGGCAATTCCGCTGACAAGATCCAGGGTGGGCTGCTGGGCTGGGTGGATGCCCGCTTCCCGTTATCGCAGCTCTGGAACGAGCATCTCGCGCGCTACTACGCGCCGAAGAACTTCAACTTCTGGTACTACTTCGGATCGCTTGCGCTGCTGGTGCTGGTGCTCCAGATCGTTACGGGCGTGTTCCTGACCATGTTCTACAAGCCGGATGCGGCGCTTGCCTTCGCCTCCGTCGAGTACATCATGCGGGACGTGGAGTGGGGCTGGCTGATCCGCTACATGCACTCCACCGGGGCCTCGTTCTTCTTCATTGTCGTGTATCTCCACATGTTCCGGGCACTGCTTTACGGTTCTTACAAGCAGCCCCGGGAGTTGATCTGGCTCTTTGGCGTGCTGATCTACGTGGTGCTGATGGCGGAGGCCTTCATGGGCTATCTGCTGCCCTGGGGGCAGATGTCCTACTGGGGTGCGCAGGTGATCGTGAATCTCTTTGCGACCATTCCCTATATCGGCCCCGATCTGGTGACATGGATTCGCGGGGACTTCCTGATCTCGGACGCGACGCTGAACCGCTTCTTCGCGCTGCACGTGATCGCGCTGCCCCTGGTGCTTCTGCTGCTGGTGGTCGCGCACATCATTGCCCTGCACGAGGTCGGGTCCAACAACCCCGACGGTGTGGACATCAAGAAGGATAAGGATGAAAACGGCCTGCCGCGCGACGGCATCCGGTTCCATCCCTACTACACCGTGAAGGACCTGGTCGGTGTCGGCGTGTTCTTCATCGCATTCTTCGCCGTGGTGTTCTTCGCGCCGGAGATGGGCGGCTATTTCCTGGAGCACGCCAACTTCGAGCCGGCCAACCCGCTCGCAACGCCCGACCACATCGCGCCGGTCTGGTATTTCACCTCGTTCTACACCGTGCTCCGGGCCGTGCCCGATCCGTTCCTCGGTGTGATCGCGATGGGCGCCGCGGTGGTGATCCTGTTCTTCGTGCCGTGGCTGGACCGCAACCCGGTGAGGTCGGTGCGTTACCGCTCCCTTGCACACCGCATCAACCTGGGCGTGTTCGCGGTGACCTTCATCGTGCTGGGCTACCTCGGGGTGCAGCCGGTCAGCGACCTGTACGGGGAACTGGGACTGCGGCTGAGCACGATGTACTTCCTGTTCTTCTGGCTGCTCTGGTTCCACAGCCGGGAACGCTCGACGGTCTTCAGCGTGATCGCCTTCGCGGTCATCGTTGGGGGCTACACCCTCTACGACGCCCTCCGCTTCGGCACCACCGACGGGACGCTGGTGATGGCCATGTGGCTGCTGCCGACCGCCTATCTGTTCGTGACGATGCTCGCGCCCGTGCTGGCACGCGGACTTGGGCGAGACCGTGCCGTTCCGGAAAGGGTGACCGCCTGATGAAACCGTCAATCGCTCTGATCGCCATGGTCTTCGTGGCCCTGACCCCCCTGTCGCTGCAGGCCGCCGGCCCTTCCGTGCCGTTGGACCAGGTCGAGGTGGACGTCACCGACCAGACCTCGCTGCAGCGAGGCGCGCGAATGTTCTTCAACTACTGCGTGGGTTGCCACTCCGCCGAGTACATGCGCTACAACCGGCTGGGTCGCGATCTCGGGCTCACCGAGAACCAGGTCGCCGAATCCCTGATCTTCACCACCGACGAGCAGGGCGAACCGGTCGGTACCGGCTCCCTGATCACCAACGCGATGATGCCGGTCTACGCCAAGGAGGCCTTCGGTGTGGTGCCGCCCGATCTGACGCTGGTGTCGCGGGTACGGGGCGAGGATTGGCTGTATACCTTCCTGCGCAGTTTCTACCTCGACGACTCCCGGCCGCTGGGGGTGAACAATGCAGTGTACGCGAATGTCGGAATGCCGAATCCCTTGTGGGAACTGCAGGGCTGGCAGGAGAAGCAGGTCGGTGCAGACGGGGAGACGCATCTGCAGGTGGTCGAGGCCGGCAGCTTGAGCGGGCCCGAGTACGACCGGGCGATCCGCGACCTCGTGACCTTCCTTGCCTACCTCGGGGAACCCATGCAGATCGATCGTCAGCGGATCGGAATGTACGTGTTGGCGTTTCTGTTCGTGTTCCTGGTGCTGGCCTACCTTTTGAAAAAGGAATACTGGAAAGACGTACACTAAGTCCCGGACCGGGTGTTGATTCCCAGTCGGGATCCGCCCGGTCCCCAGTTTCCGCACCACTCCGCGTGTCTCGCGGCATCGGGAGAAAGCCATGGCGCTGGTCGCCAACCGCCGTTCAGTGATGACCCTCTTTTCCGCGCATGACTGCGTGCGCTGCCATCGCATACGCATCATCCTGGCAGAGAAGGACATCGCCATCGACGTGGTCAACCTGGCCCCGGATGAGCTGCCGGAGGACCTCTCCGACCTGAACCCCTACAACGAGGTCCCGACCCTGGTCGACCGCGATCTCGCGCTGTACGGCACGCACGTGATCACGGAGTATCTGGACGAGCGGTTCCCGCACCCGCCGCTGATGCCGGTAGATCCCGTGTCCCGGGCGGCTGCGCGGCTTGCGCTCTACCGCGTGGAGCGGGACTGGTACGCGGGCATGGACCTCATCGCCCAGTCCAGTGGAGCGGCGTTGACCCGGGCCCGGAAGGTGCTGCGAGAGAGCCTGCTGAACGCCACCGAGATCTTCGACCTGAAGCCCTTCTTCCTGAGCGACGAGTTCAGCATCGTCGACAGTGCGATCGCCCCGGTGATGTGGCGCCTGCCCTCGGCCGGGATTGCGCTCGACAGCCTGCCCCGGTCGATCCAGCTCTATGCCGACCGCGTCTGCGGGCGGGAGTCCTTCCAGGTCAGCCTGACCGATACGGAGCGGGAACTGCGGGAATGACCATGACGTCCTCACGCCCCTACCTGTTGCGCGCGCTGCTGGACTGGATCAGCGACAACGGGCAGACCGCGCACCTGCTGGTCGATGCCACCCGCCCCGGGGTGGTCGTTCCGACCCAGTTCGTCCAGGACGGCAGGATCACCCTGAATATCGGTCCGGCCGCGGTGCAGGCGCTGGATATGGGCAACGACTGGATCTCCTTTTCGGCGCGCTTCGCCGGACAGCCGATGCAGGTCAGCGTGCCGGTTGGGGCGGTGCTTGCGATCTACGCGAGGGAGAACGGCCAGGGCATGATGTTCGGCAGCGAACCCGGGGGTGACGCCGATACCGGTGAGGGGGAGGGCGTCGGGGAAGGCGAAGGAGCCGATGCGGGCACGAAGCCCGGCGGACGCAAGGGTCCGAGTCTGAAGGTCGTCAAGTAGCGGCGGCGTCGGGCAGGCTCTTGCCCGGATTCATGATCCCGTCGGGATCGAAGACCCGCTGCAGTCCGCGCATCAGTCCCAGCGCCACCGGATCCAGCTCCCGGCGCACGAACTCCCGCTTCACCAGCCCGATGCCGTGTTCGCCCGAGAGCGTGCCCCGCAGCTCCAGCACCAGCGCAAAGACTCCGTCGAGGCAGGCCTCCGCCGACCGCATCTGCTCCGGGTCGTCCGGATCGACCAGCAGGTTCACGTGGATGTTGCCGTTGCCCGCGTGCCCGAAGTTCACGATCGTGATTCCGTGCCGGCGGCTCAGTGCCTGCAGGCCGTCGATCAGTGCCGGGATCTTCGTCACCGGGACGACGACGTCCTCGTTGATCTTCTTTGGCGCCACATTGCGCAGCGCCGGAGACAGGGCCTTGCGGGTCCGCCACAGGCGTCCGGCATCTTCGGCGGTGGCGGCGACCTCGATTCCGAGGCAACCGTTGCCGCCGGCGGCCGTGCGGACCGCGTCAGCGGCCAGGTCGATCTGGGCCTGCGAGCCGTCAACCTCGATCATCAGCAGCGCACCGGCGTGCTCGGGCAGTTCCGTGTCGGCATATCCCCGGATCATCCCGATTGCCCCGGCGTCCATGAACTCCAGTGCGCAGGGGGTGGCCGGTTGCGCCATGATCCTCGCGACGGCTGCCGCCGCGGCCGTCATGTCGGTGTAGACGGCCTGCAGCAACTGTCGCGCCTCGGGTAACGGGGTGAGCCGCAGCGTCGCCTCGGTCAGCAGGGCCAGGGTGCCCTCCGAACCGATCAGGAGGCGTGTCAGGTCGTAGCCGACCACCCCTTTGGTGGTGTACACGCCGGTGCGCAATGCGTCGCCGGTTCCGGCGACGGCGGCCAGGCCCAGGGTGTTGTCCCGTGGCGTTCCATACTTCACCGCGCGTGGGCCGGCGGCATTGCAGGCCAGATTGCCCCCGATGGTGCAATAGGCGCTGCTGGTCGGGTCGGGGGGCCAGAAGAATCCGTGGCGGCCCGCAGCCTCCTGGACCTCCGCGTTGGTGGCGCCGGGCTGCGCGACCAGCCAGCGGTTCTCCGGGTCGATCTCCACGATGCGGTTCATGCGTTCCATCGAGATCACCAGTCCGCCCGCGACCGGGACCACCGCGCCCGTGGTGCCCGTGCCGCGGCCGCGCACGACCAGGGGGCTGCGCAGCCGCCGGCAGAGCCGGACCAGCTCCACTGCCGTCCGCTCGTCGGTGACGAAGGCCACCGCCTCGGGTGGCGCGTGCAGGCGGGAGTTGTCGGCGCCATAGGCCCAGCAGTCCGCCGGATCGAGCAGGCGGTCCTGCGCGGGGAGCAGCCGTTCCAGTTCTCGCTGCAGCGGCGTCATCACCAGTCGGCCTGGATCGCGTCCTGCAGCCATTCGATGCGGTCGCGGGCATCCATCACGATCACGTCGAAGCGCACCGGACCGCGCCAGCGCCGCTGCTGGAGGTAGGCCTCGGCGGTACGCAGCAGGCGCTGGCGCTTGCGCCGGGTGATGCTCTCCGCACCGTCGGCGAAGGCCTGGTGGCTGCGCTTGCGCACCTCGACGAAGACGAGAACATCATTCTCCATGGCGATCAGGTCGATCTCTCCGAAGCGCCGCCGGAAGTTGCGACCGATCACGCGCAGGCCCTTGTCCACCAGGAACCGTTCCGCGCCGTCCTCGGCCACTCGACCCTGTTCTACGGGCAGGGCCATCGATCAATCCTCCCGCGGCGCGGCAGCATGCATCGGCGCCGGCCGGATCCGTCCGGCGTGGAATTCCAGCCAGGCTGGCTGCCGCACCCAGTTCCGTGTCGGCGGGTGCTGCTGCCAGGTCCCGGCGACCCCGCTCACCTCGAGATGCGGGGCACGCCCGTAGAGCGGGAGCTCCGCGGCGACGTCCATCGCGTCGATCCCGAGGGCGGCGAAGCGCGGCAGGCGCGAGGCCGCGGTATCGATCTCTTCCGTGGAGGCCAGTTCCGCAAGCAGCCCGGGATCCGGGTTCAGGTCGGGATGCAGCCAGGGCGCATCCGGGAAACGGATTCCGCTCAGGTCCAGATCCAGGTCAGGCTGTGGCCGGCCCTCGTAAACGTGCGAGGTGGCCAGCATCGGCAGCTGGTCCGCCCGGTGGTAGTGAAGGTGTGGCACCACGAGTCGCAGATCCGCCGCCGATCCCGCGACGAAGATCATGTCGATGTCGCTCCGGATCTGGGCGTCGGCCTCCAGTTCCAGTCGCGTCTGGCGCCGCACCCGCTGGATGCGCTGTTCACTGGCGTCGATGCCCAGCGCGGTCCCGATCCGGGCATTGATGTCGGGCGAGCGCGCCTCGAAGCGGTGCTCGGCCGTTACGCGTCCGTCCTGACGCTCGAAGGATTCCCTGAACGCGGTGGCGACGCGGTCGCCGAACGCTCCCTCGGGTACCAGCACCAGGGCCCGGTCGCTGCCCAGCCCGTGCGCACGATCCGCGACCGCCCGGGCATCGTCCTCGGGCGACAGCGACAGCACCCAGAAGGGGGTCTGCAGCGGTCGGGACGGATGGTTGAGCAGCAGCGTGGGCACGCTGGAATCGATGGTTGCCACCCGGTCCACCGCCTCGCGCACCAGCGGTCCGATCACGCGGTCCGCGCCCTGCTGCAGGGCATTGCGGTAGGCCGCATCCGCGAGATCCTCCTGGCCTGCGGTATCCAGGATCAGCAGGGAGGTGCCCGTGCCGTGGGCCTCGTAGAACTGTGCGGCGATGCCCTCGAGCAGCGCATTGCCAAGGTCGGCAAGAGGCCCCGTCAGTGGCAGCAGTACCGCAACGCGTCCCGGTGGATCGACCGGCCGCAGCACGGCCTCGCGCAGTTCCGGCACCAGGAGCTGACCCGGGTGTCGGGGATGTGCCCGCTTCCAGTCGGCGACCGCCTCCTCGAAGGCGTCAGGATCGGTTCCGGCCTCGCGAAGCGCACGGAACAGCCCGGTCCATCCGTGGATCTGCGCGGATTCCTCCAGTGCGTCGAGCCCTCGGTGCCCCGTCGGCGCCAGCGCCGCAAGAAGCCGCCAGATCGCCTGCTGGTTTGCGCTCTGCACCTCGGGCCGGTCGACCAGGTACGGGTCCAGTTCCACTCGCGCCAGCAGGGCATCCATCGTCGGTCCGTGGAATGTCAGCAGCTCCGCGTGCAGTGCCAGCGCGTCCCTGTACAGCCGGGTGTCCGGCGTCTTGTCCACCGGCGGCAGGCGCTCGAGCGCGCGCCCGGATTCGCCGCGCAGCATCGCGAGGCGTGCTCCGCGATAACGGTCCGCAAGGGTGCCGCGCCCCTCCTCCGGCAGCAGTGTCCAGAGCCTGTCCGCGCGCAGCACCAGGTCACCGGTCGGTTCGTCCAGCACCAGCACCGCGTCGATCGCGGTCCGGGCGGGTGCCGGATCCGGGGTGGACTCGGCCTCGATCAGCAGATTCCGGGCCCGCTCCTCGGGGCTCATCGCGACCGCCTCGGGTCCCGGCGCTGCGGGTGGCGGTGCTGGACGGGGCGCGGCACAAGCGGCCAGCAGGATGCCGAGGCACCCGGCGACCAGGATCCGCGCTGTCGCGGCCCGGCGCGTGGAGGGAGTGGTGTGGGTTAGAGTCACGAAGGGTTCTTGGACCGATGAGGGGGAACCAGTATTGAAAGAGCGTCACACGCTGTCAACGCGACCCGGGAAACTCTGGGTGGTCGCCACGCCAATCGGAAATCTTGAAGATCTGGCGCCGCGCGCGCGCCGGGTGCTGGCCAGCGTCGATCTGATCGCGGCGGAGGACACGCGCCACAGCGGGCGCCTGCTGTCCCGGCTCGGGATATCGACGCCCCTGATGAGCCTGCACGAGCACAACGAGGAGGCCCGGGTCCCCGGGCTAGTGGAGCGGCTGCGGCAGGGTCAGGACATCGCGCTGGTGTCGGACGCCGGGACACCCCTGCTGTCCGATCCCGGCTTCCGGCTCGTGCGGGCCTGCCGCGAGGCGGGGCTCGAGGTGCTGCCGGTGCCCGGGCCGGGTGCTGCCATCGCGGCGCTGTCCGTTGCCGGTCTGCCCTCGGACCGCTTCTGTTTCGAGGGCTTCCTGCCCGCCTCCGGGCCGGCCCGGCGGGAGCGGCTCGGGGCGCTGCTGGCTTCTCCCGTTACCGTGGTCTGTTTCGAATCCGCGCACCGGGTCACGGGCACCGCGGCGGATCTCGCGGAGCTTGCGCCGGAGCGCGGGGTCTTCCTCGCCCGGGAGATGACCAAGCAGTTCGAGGAACACTTCTTCGGCGCGGCGTCCATGCTGGCCGGCTGGCTCGATCTGGATCCGAACCGGACCCGGGGCGAATTCGTGCTGGTGATCGCGCCGCACCGGCCAACGCAGACTGCCGGGGAGGACCCGGAACTGGAGGAAGAGGTCGAACGGGTACTCGGTGCCCTGGTCGGGGAACTGCCCCTGAAGCAGGCCGTCCGCCTGGCGGTGCGGATCACCGGTGTCGCACGCAATCGGCTGTACGCGCGGGCCCTCGAGCTCGCGGGCGGAGACGCCGCGTCCTAGTGGGCCATGCGGAAAGTTCGGTATCAGATCGCTTCGCCTCTTGCGCCTGACCCGCCACCGGTTGCGTCCCGGCCCGGCGGCGCGTAAAAGTACAGACGGGAGCCGGCCGGATCGTCGCTGCGCGCGAGCGTGGAGGAAAGTCCGGGCTCCGCAGGGCAGGACGCCAGGTAATGCCTGGGCGGCGCGAGCCGACGGAAAGTGCCACAGAAAACATACCGCCGATGGGACCGGCATTGTCCGGTCCACAGGTAAGGGTGAAATGGTGCGGCAAGAGCGCACCGCGCGCCTGGCAACAGTGCGTGGCAGGGTAAACCCCGTCCGGAGCAAGGCCAAATAGGGGTGCCACGATGTGGCCCGCATCGCACCCGGGTAGGCTGCTCGAGGCGCCTGGTGACAGGCGTCCCAGAGGAATGACGGTCCTCGACAGAACCCGGCTTACAGGCCGGCTCCCACTATTCCCCACCTCCGCGCCCCGCGCAGGGCCAGCGCGTCCGCCCCGATGCTCCCTATAGCTCAAGTGAACTCTTAAGTAACCTCACCAAGGCTCCGCTTTTGAGACGTTTTCCGGCTCTTGCGCCCGTTGCAATGCGCGTGCGTAAGTGTTTGTCGGCGAACGCTTATTTTTTTCAGGTCCCTGCATTTTTTGCTTGACGGGTGCTGCGGGGCGTCCATATAGTGTCGAAAAGTGGGGGAGCGTGGGGACGAGTGGATCCCCGACGAGGCACTCAATGTTCCGAGGGGTCAGCCAGCTGAGTGTGGACGCGAAGGGGCGCATCGCCGTGCCCGCGCGCTACCGTGATGCCCTCAGCGAGGACTGCAGTGGTCACATGGTGATCACCGTCGACCGGGACGGTTGCCTGCTTCTGTACCCGGCGCCCGAGTGGGAGCGCATCGAACAGGCCCTGATGTCCCGTCCGAACATCAATTCGCACGTGCGCAAGCTGCAGCGCCTGCTGGTGGGGCACGCGACGGAATGCGATCTCGACGGGCAGGGGCGCCTGCTGCTGCCACCGCCATTGCGCGAGTTCGCAGGGCTGTCCAAGAGGGTCGTGCTGGTGGGGCAGGGCAAAAAGTTCGAAATATGGGACGAGGACACCTGGTCCCGCAACCGCGAACTCTGGTTCGGGGAGGATGCGGATGAAGCACTCAGCGAAGCGCTCGAATCCATCGCGCTCTGAAACCCGTGAACAACAGCGTCCCGCATATACCGGTGCTGCTGGAGGCGGTGCTGGAGG
Organism: Thioalkalivibrio sp.; assembly: GCA_018224485.1. GTDB lineage: Bacteria > Pseudomonadota > Gammaproteobacteria > Ectothiorhodospirales > Ectothiorhodospiraceae > Thioalkalivibrio. The sequence continues at coordinate 19,623 of JAGTVE010000012.1, forward strand.
GCCTCGCGATCCAGCCTGCCGGCCGCTACGTGGACGGCACCTTCGGGCGGGGCGGGCACAGCCGGGCCATCCTCTCGCGGCTGGGACCCCGGGGTGCGCTGCTGGCAATGGATCGCGACCCTGCCGCTCGCGACGCCGCCCGGCAGCTGGCGGCCGATCCCCGCTTCACATTCACAAGGGAGCGCTTTTCGCACATGGTTGAGGCGATCCAGCAACACTGGCCCGAAGGCGGGGTCGACGGGGTGCTGCTGGACCTGGGGGTCTCCTCGCCGCAGCTGGACGAGTCGGCGCGCGGCTTCAGCTTTCAGAAGGACGGCCCTCTGGACATGCGCATGGATCCGGATGCGGGTACCCCGGTCTGCGAGTGGCTCAACCGGGCCGACCAAAAGGCGATCGCCGACACCATCTACAGCCTGGGCGAGGAACGCCATTCCCGCCGCATCGCCCGCGCGATCGTCGATGCCCGGCGCAGCGCCCCGATCACCCGCACCGCGCAGCTGGCGGATCTGGTGCGCCGCGCGGTGCCGCGCAGCGAGCCCGGCCGGCACCCGGCGACCCGTACCTTCCAGGCGCTGCGCATCCTGGCAAACGATGAACTGGGCGAGCTGAAGGTCTGGCTGGAGACCATTCCGGCGGTGCTCAGGCCGGGGGCAAGGCTGGTGGTGATGAGTTTCCACTCGCTCGAGGACCGCATGGTCAAGCGCGCATTCCAGGGACGCACGGATGTCGCCGGGTCACGTCTGCCGCGGGGTCTTCCGGTCGAGCCCGCGGTCACGGAGCCCCCGCTTCGGACCGTCGGCAAGCCGGTGCGTCCGGACCCGCGGGAATGCGAGCGCAACCCGCGGGCGCGCTCCGCGGTGCTGCGGGTCGCGGAGAGGAACCCGTGAGCCGGGTGCTGATCCTCCAGGTCCTGCTGGCGGCGCTGGTCTTCGCGTCGGCGATCGGCGTGGTCGTTGCGCGTCACGAGGCACGGCAGGCCTTCATCGAGCACCAGGCGCAGCTGAAGCAGCGCGATGCGCTGAACCTCGAGTGGACACAGCTTCAGCTCGAGCAGGCCACATGGGCGACACAGGCGAGGATCGAGACCAGCGCGCGGGAGCGCCTGAACATGATCCGCCCCGGACCGGACCGGACCATCTACGTCGAGGGTGGCTCATGGGCGCGCTGAGACGCGAGGTTAGCCACTGGCGCCTGAAGGTGCTCGCGGCCGGTCTGCTCGTGTTTACCGCGATGCTGGTGCTCCGTGCACTGGACCTCCAGGTGCTGAAGCAGGAATTCCTGCAGGGTCAGGGCGAGGCGCGGCAGGTCCGCACCATCGTGGAACCGGCGCACCGGGGGATGATCACCGACCGCAACGGCGAGCCCCTTGCGATCTCCGGCCCGGTGGAGACCGTCTGGGCGCATCCGGGCGAGCTGCTGGACGCGGCCGAACGGCTGCCCGAGCTGGCGCGCGTGCTCGAGCTCGAGCCGGCGGTGCTTCGGGCCCGCATCGAGACGCGTGCCGATCGTGAATTCGTCTACCTCAGGCGCCATCTGCCCCCGGAACAGGCGCAGCAGGTGTCCGCGTTACATGTGCCCGGCGTCGCGCTGATGCGGGAATTCCGCCGCTACTATCCCCATGGCGAGGCCACCGCGCACATCATCGGCTTCACCGACATCGACGAGCGCGGCCAGGAGGGCATGGAGCTGGCGTTCGACGGCTGGCTCTCCGGGAGGCCCGGAGCGAAGCGCGTGCTCCGCGACCGTCATGGTCAGAGCATCCGTGACGTGGCCGCGATCCGCGCGGCCCAGGACGGGCACGATCTGCGCCTTACCATCGACCAGCGCCTGCAGTATCTCGCCTACCGCGAGCTGAAGGCCGCGGTGCAGGCGCACCAGGCCCGCGGAGGTTCTGCGGTGCTGGTGGACGCCCTCAGCGGCGACATCCTCGCCCTGGTGAACCAGCCCGGTTTCAATCCGAACAACCGGGTCCGGCTGGACCTGTCACTGACGCGGAACCGCGCGGTCACCGACACGCTGGAGCCGGGTTCCGTGATCAAGCCGTTCACCGTGGCCGCGGCGCTGGAGACCGGCACCGTGAGCGCGGACGTGGAGCTCGACACGGCCCCGGGCACGATGCGGGTCGGGCGGCACACGGTCCGCGACATCCGGGACTTCGGACGCATCGATCTGACCACGCTGATCTCCCGCTCCTCGAATGTCGGTTCCACGCAACTCGCGCTGGAGACCCCTCCCGGAGATTTCTGGCGCATGCTGGACCGCGCCGGATTCGGGCGCCACCTGGAGACCGGGCTGCCGGGCGAGACCAGGGGGCTGCTGCGGGACTTCCCGACCTGGCGCCGCGTCGAGCAGGCCACGCTCGGTTACGGCTACGGACTGTCGGTGACACCGCTGCATCTCGCCGCCGCCTATACCGTCTTCGCCAACGACGGCCAGCGGATACCCCTGAGGCTGGTGGAAACGGCCGGCGATGAACGCCGGCCCGAGGCCGTGATGAGCCGTGACACCGCGGGGCAGATCCTGGCGATGATGGAGCATGTGACCGGTGCCGAGGGCACGGCGCGCCAGGCGACGATCGCCGGCTATCGGGTCGCGGGCAAGACCGGAACCAGCCGCAAGGCCATTGCCGGCGGTTATGCCTCCGACCGCTACCACTCCGCCTTCGTCGGCGTGGCTCCGGTATCGAATCCGCGTTTCGTGATGGTGGTAGTGATCGACGAACCCGACGACGGCGTGTACTACGGCGGCGCGGTTGCGGCACCGGTCTTCTCGACCGTGGTGGAGAGCGCCCTGCGACTGTTCAACGTGCCGCCGGACCGGCTCGGGGTACCGGAACTGCGCATGGCGCAGGAGCAGGGAGGACCGCGATCATGACCGCCGCGGCATTGCCGCTCTCGTGCCTGCTGCCGGAGGGGCGGGGCCTCCCCGAGATCCGGGTGCGGGGCCTCTCGATGAGCAGCGCGGACCTGGCGCCCGGCTGGGCCTTCGTCGCGTTGGGTGGCACGCGGGCCCACGGTCTGGACTTCGCCGCCGATGCGCTGGCGCAGGGTGCGGTCGCGGTGCTGTGGGATGAGCGGGCGGATCCGGGGTTCGGGGATCCGCGATTCGTGCGCGTATCCGGCCTGCGCGGGCGACTGCCGGAACTGGCGCGCCGGCTCTTCGGCGCCTGGCCCGAGCAGCGGCCGCTGATCGCGATCACGGGTACCGACGGCAAGACCTCCGTCAGCCACCAGGTCAGCATTGCACTGGCCGGACTGGGCGTCCGCTGTGCGGTGATCGGAACACTGGGTGTCGGCTCCCCGGAGACACTGACTCCCACCGGCCACACGACGCCCGACGTGCTGCAGCTCCACCGGCATCTCGGGGAACTGGCGCGCGACGGTTATGACGCGGTGGCACTGGAGGCCTCGTCCCATGCCCTGGTCCAGGGACGGCTCGAGGGACTGCGCCCCACGGTTGCGGTGCTGACCCACCTCGGACGCGATCACCTGGACTACCACGGATCGATGGAGGCCTACGGGGAGGCGAAGTCCCGGCTGTTCCGGATACCCGGGCTCGGGGCGGCGGTGCTCAATGCCGACGACGCCCTCGGCCGCCGTCTCTTCGAGGAGATCGGCCGGGATCCGGAACGGATCGCCGGCTGCTGGTCCTACGGCGGCGGACCGGCACCGGGCGCGGCCGAACGTCACGTCCGCGCGGACCGCATCAGGGCCAGCGGCGACGGCCTCGCCTTCGACGTGACGATCGGATCCCTGCACGGGCGGGTGCGGGCGCCGCTGCTCGGGACCTTTCAGGTGGCGAATCTGCTCGCCACCCTGGGCACCCTGCTGGCCCTGGGGCATCCGCCGGAGCCCGCCATGCGCGCGCTCGACCGCGTGCGGGGCGTGCCGGGTCGGATGGAACGGTTCACGGTGCCGGGCGGTCCGGTCCTGGTCGTGGACTACGCACATACCGCGCGGGCGCTGGAGGCGGCGCTGCTGGCACTGCGGCCCCATACCGAGGGACGCCTGCGGGTGGTCTTCGGGTGTGGCGGCAACCGTGATCCGGGCAAACGTCCGATGATGGGCGAGGTGGCCAGCCGGCTTGCCGACGAAGTCATCGTGACCGATGACAACCCACGCGAAGAGGACCCCGGCGCGATCCGTCGCGAGGTCCTGCGCGGCTGTTCCGGACCGGCGGTGGTGCGCGACACCGGATCCCGGGCCACGGCCATCGAGACCGCCGTGGCCGAGTCTGGTGCAGGCGACGTCGTGCTGATCGCCGGCAAGGGACACGAGACGACCCAGAACGTGGCCGGCAGGGAGCTGCCGTTCAGTGACCGCGAGGTGGCGCGGCGGCTGGCGGCGGGGAGTGCCGGCCCATGATCGAGCTGCTCACTGGCGAGTTGGCCCGCCTGGTCGGGGGCGAGCTGCATGGACCGGACGACGTCCGGATCCTCGGCGTCAGCCGCGATTCCCGTGAACAGAGACCGCAGGCCCTGTTCGTCGCGCTGCGTGGCGAGCGCTTCGACGGCCATGACTTCATCGGCCCGGAACTCGCGGCGGCCGCGCTGCTGGTCGAGCGCTTGGTGGACGACCCGCGACCCCGGATCGTGGTGGACGACACCCTTGCCGCGCTTGCCCGTCTGGCCAGCGCCTGGCGCGCTCGCTGCCCTGCCCGGGTGCTGGCGCTGACCGGGTCCAACGGCAAGACCACGACGAAGGAGATGCTCCGTGCGGTCCTGTCCCGGGTCGGCCGGGTTCACGCGACCCAGGGCAACCTGAACAATCACATCGGGGTGCCACTGACCCTGCTCGAACTGCCGATGGACGCCGATTTCGCGGTGATCGAGATGGGGGCGAATCACGCCGGCGAGGTCGCCCGGCTGACGCAGTGGACGCAACCGGACGTGGCACTGATCACCAATGCCGGTCGCGCCCACCTCGACGGGTTCGGCAGCCTCGAGGGCGTCGCGCGGGCGAAGGGCGAGATCTACCAGGGACTGTCCGCGGGTGGCGGCACGGCCGTGATCAACCTCGACGATCGCTTCGCGGACTACTGGCTGTCGCTGAACCGCGATCGCCGGTGCACCGGCTTTTCGCTGCAGGGGCTCGGCGACGTGCGGGGGGTCTGGCACCACCCGGATCGGCTCGAAATGGACCTGCAGGGCGCGCGGCGCCAGCTGACCCTCGCCGCGCCCGGCCGCCACATCGCCCAGAACGCGCTCGCGGCGGCAGCGGCGGCCAGTGCCGTGGGCTGCGGAATCGAGGATATCGCGCGCGGACTGGAGGACTGGCGTCCTGTCGCGGGGCGCATGCGCGTATTCCGTGAGGCCTCCGGGGCCCGGATCTGGGACGACACCTACAACGCGAACCCCGAGAGCCTCGTGGCCGCCCTGCAGGTGCTTGCCGCGGACTCAGGGGAGACGGTGCTGGTGCTGGGCGAGATGAGCGAACTGGGTCAGGGAGCCCGGGAGATGCATGCGGAGATGGGCCGCAAGGCCCGGGAGCTGGGGGTGCACCGGCTGCTCGCGCTGGGAAGCCTGACGCCGGTGGCGGTGGAGGCCTTTGGCCCGGGAGCGGAGTGGTTCCCGAGCCACGCGGCTCTCGCGGCCGCACTGCGCGCGTGTCTGCGACCCGGGATGGCCGTGCTGATCAAGGGTTCGCGCAGTCAGCGCATGGAGGCCGTTCTCGCGGAGCTCGAGCTGGAGGTTGCGCCAGCAGACGGAGGGGTGGCCCATGCTGCTGGCGCTCGCTGACTGGCTCGCCCAGTACTACCGCGGATTCACCGTGTTCCAGTACCTGACCCTGCGCGCGATCCTCGGCGTGGTGACGGCCCTGGTCATCGCGCTGCTGGTCGGTCCGGCGATGATCCGGCGTCTGACGATCCAGAAGATCGGGCAGCAGATTCGCAGCGATGGCCCGGAGTCCCACCTGTCAAAGGCCGGCACGCCCACGATGGGCGGGGCGTTGATCCTGGTCGCGGTGGCGGTCGCCACGATTCTCTGGAGCGACCTGAGCAACCGCTTCGTGTGGATCATACTGCTCACGACCCTCGCGTTTGGTGGGCTCGGCGCCTGGGACGACTACCTGAAGCTGCGCTATGGCAACAGCCGGGGGCTGAGCGCACGCGTGAAGCTGGCCTGGCAGACGGTCTTTGCCCTCGTGGCCGCGGTGGTGATCGTCGTCACCGCACAGTCGCCGGTCGAAACCACCTTCTTCGTTCCGGTGTTCAAGGACGTACAGATCCATCTCGCCTGGTGGCTCTTCGTGCCACTGGTATGGCTCGTGGTCGTGGGGTCGTCGAACGCGGTCAACCTGACCGACGGGCTCGACGGCCTCGCGATCATGCCTGCAGTGCTGGTGGCCGGCGCACTCGGCGTCTTCGCCTATGCGGCCGGGCACGCGGTGTTCGCCGAATACCTCGGCACCCCCGCGGTGCCCGGTGTCGGCGAACTGGTGGTCTTCACCGGGGCGCTGGTCGGCGCGGGGCTCGGGTTTCTCTGGTTCAACGCCTACCCCGCGCAGGTGTTCATGGGGGATGTCGGTGCGCTCGCCCTGGGTGCGGCACTGGGTATGCTCGCGATCCTGAGCCGCCAGGAGGTGGTGCTGCTGATCATGGGCGGCATCTTCGTGATCGAGACCGTCTCGGTGATGCTGCAGGTCGCCTCCTACAAGCTCACCGGGCGCCGCATGTTCCGCATGGCGCCCATTCACCACCACTTCGAACTCCAGGGCTGGCCGGAACCGCGGGTGATCGTGCGGTTCTGGATCCTGACGGTGGTGTTCGTGCTGATCGGGCTGGCGACCCTGAAGATCCGATGAGCGAGACCGCCGCCATCACGAAACCGGATACCCTGGTTGTCGGGCTGGGGGCCACCGGTCTGTCGGTCGCCCGCCACCTGGCGGGCCGGGGCGAGGCCTTCGCGATCACCGACACCCGCGACGCCCCGGCGGGACTGGCGCGACTCGCGGAGATTCCGGGCGCGGAGAGCCGCTGGGCCGGACCCCTCGCGGCACTGGATCCGGGGGTGTGGCGGCGCATCGTGATCTCGCCCGGAGTGCCGGTGGCACTGCCGGAACTGGAGCGCGCCGCAGCCGCAGGCGCCGAGATCGTGGGGGACATCGAACTCTTCGCCCGCTCGGTCCGCCAGCCGGTGCTCGGCATCACCGGTTCCAACGGCAAGAGCACCGTCACCGCGCTGTCGGGTGCATTGCTCGAGGCGCAGGGCCGCCGGGTGGCCGTGGGCGGCAATTTCGGCACGCCTGCACTCGACCTGCTCGACGAGGACGCGGAGCTCTACGTGCTGGAGCTCTCGAGCTTCCAGCTCGAGACCACGCGCAGCCTGGCCCCCGCCGGTGCGGCAATACTCAACATCTCCGCCGATCACCTCGACCGCTATGCGGACCTGGAGGCCTATGCCGCGGCGAAGGCGCGGATCCTGAGGGGCGCGCAGCGCATCGTGGTGAACCGGCAGGACCCTGTCGTCGCCGGTCTCGCAGCCGGGCGCGGCGCGGTGACCTTCGGCCTCGACGAGCCGGCGGGTCCGGAGGACTTCGGCATCCTCGAGCTAGGGGGTCAGACGTGGCTCGCTCGCGGCGCGACGTCCCTGTTCCCGACCGCCGGCCTGTTCGTGCACGGTCGCCACAACTGGCTCAACGCCCTCGCGGCGCTGGCGCTCTGCTGGCCGTGGCTGGAGGATCCGGCGCGATGGCAGCCCGCGCTGGGGGGCTTCGTCGGGTTGCCGTACCGCTCCCGGCCGGTCGCCCGGCACCGGGACGTGGACTACGTCGACGATTCCAAGGGCACCAACGTGGGCGCCACCCTGGCCGCCATCCGTGGCGTCGCCGGTCCGCTCATCCTGATCGCGGGCGGGCAGGGCAAGGGACAGGACTTCGCGCCGCTGGCGGATGCGCTGGTCGGCAAGGCGCGCGGGGTGGTGCTGCTCGGCGCCGACGCCCCGGCGATCGCGCAGGCCCTGAACGGCTCGGTGCCGGTGCGGATCGTCGACAGCATGGAGGAGGCCGTGGCAGGAGCCGCCCAGTGGGCGCAGGCGGGAGACACCGTGCTGCTTTCTCCCGCCTGCGCCAGCCTGGACATGTTCGCGAACTACGCGGAGCGCGGCGACCGTTTCGCCGCCGCGGTACGGGGGCTTGGCACATGATCCCTGATCTGCCGATCCCGCGCCTCACCGCACCGCGGGTCGCGGCGGGCCTCGATGCGCCGCTGCTGCTCGCGGTGTGCGCACTGCTGGCACTGGGGCTGGTGATGGTGGCCTCGTCGTCGATGGAACTCGCCGGGCGCGACTTCGGCAACCCCTATCACTTCCTCCACCGGCAACTGCTGTTCGCGGTGCTCGGCAGCGGCGCTGCGCTGTTCTTCCTCGCCGTGCCCCTGGGCCGCTGGGAGCGCGCAGGTCCGTTCCTGCTGCTGCTGATCATGCTGCTGCTGATCGCGGTCCTGCTGCCCGGGGTGGGCCGCACCGTGAACGGAGCCACCCGCTGGATCCCCCTCGGCGTCTTCAATCTCCAGGTCTCCGAGCCGGTAAAGCTGATGGTGGTGCTGTATCTCTCCGGCTACATCGTGCGCCACTACTCCAACCTGCGGCTGCATTTCGTCGGCTTCGTGCGCCCGCTGACTGTGCTGGGTCTCGGCACGGTGCTGCTGCTGCTGCAACCCGACTTCGGCGGCGCCGCGATCATGCTGGCGATCGGGATGGGGATGCTGTTCCTTGCCGGCGCAAAGCTCTGGCAGTTCCTGGCCCTTGGCGCCACCATCTTCGGGGCAATGGCGGTGATCGCGGTCGCGACACCCTACCGGGTCGCACGCCTGACCGCCTTCCTTGATCCCTGGCAGGATCCCTTTGCATCGGGTTTCCAGCTGACCCAGTCCCTGATCGCGATCGGGTCTGGATCCTGGCTGGGCGCCGGCCTGGGGGGCAGCGTGCAGAAGCTCTTCTACCTGCCGGAGGCCCACAACGACTTCCTGTTCGCGGTCTTTGCCGAGGAATTCGGTTTCGTGGGCGTGGTGGCCCTGATTGCGCTGTTCCTGCTGCTGGTCTGGCGCGCCTTCCGGATCGGCCTGCTCGCGGAGCGGGGAGGGCACGCCTTCGGTTCCCACGTCGCCTTCGGCATCGGCATCTGGATCGGGCTGCAGGCCGCCGTGAACCTTGCCGTGAACATGGGGCTGCTGCCAACCAAGGGGCTGACCCTTCCCTTGCTGAGTTACGGAGGCAGTTCACTGATCGTGACCCTTGCGGCCATCGGTCTGCTGCTGCGGGTGAACTGGGAGGCACAGGTGCCGGTGCCCCGGGTCCGGAGGGGCGGGCGATGACCGTGGCGGCGCCCCACGTGCTGGTGATGGCGGGCGGGACCGGCGGCCACGTGTTTCCGGGACTCGCAGTGGCCTCGGTGCTGCGGCAGGACGGCTGCCGGGTCTCCTGGCTGGGGAGCGCGGGGGGGATGGAGACGACCCTGGTGCCGGAGGCGGGCGTCGAGCTCTTCACCCTGCCCGTCACGGGTCTGCGCGGGAAGGGCCTGGTCAGCTGGCTGCTCGCTCCGTGGCGCCTCGGTATCTCGCTGTGGTCCGCGCTGGCACTGATGCTGCGGCTGCGCCCGGACGTGGTCGTCGGCTTTGGCGGTTTCGCCTCCGGTCCGGGCGGGCTGATGGCATCGGCCCTTGGGAGGCCGCTGCTGGTGCACGAACAGAACGCGGTGGCCGGGCTCACCAACCGCTGGCTCGCGCGGATCGCCGACCAGGTCTTTGCCGCGTTCCCGGACAGCTTTCCCGAATCGGTGGGTTGCCGGACGATCGGCAACCCGATCCGGCGGGATATCGCGGAGATGGACCCACCCGCGGGCCGTTGGAGGGCACGGAAGGGGCCCCTGCGCCTGCTCGTGCTCGGCGGCAGCCTGGGCGCGCTGAAACTGAACGAGGCGGTCCCGGCGGCATTGGCAACCCTGGCGCCGGACACGTGCCCGCAGGTGCGGCATCAGGCGGGAGAGCGCACGTTGGATACGGCGCGGGAGGCCTACCGTGCCGCCGGCGTGGATGCCGAGATCACTGCATTCATCGCGGACATGGCGGCGGCCTACGCCTGGGCCGATCTGGTGATCTGCCGGGCCGGTGCGCTCACGGTGTCCGAGGTCGCAGCCGCCGGGCTGGCGGCCGTGTTCGTGCCCTACCCGCACGCGGTCGATGATCACCAGACCGCCAACGCCCGCTTCCTGGTCAACGCCGGTGCGGCCTGGTCCATCCCGGACCCCGAACTCACACCCGCGCGCCTTGGGGAACTGCTGGCCGGCCTTGACCGGGAGGCGCTCCTGGAGCGCGCGGAGCGGGCCCGTGCCGAGGCCAGAACGCAGGCGGCCGAGCAGCTTGCAGAGGCCTGCATCGCGGCGGCCCCGGAACGATCGCGGAGGAGGGCCCGATGACCGGCCCGCACGCATCCCGCCAGGCCATGCGCAGGATCCGCAGGATCCACTGCGTCGGCATCGGGGGCTCCGGAATGGGGGGCATTGCCGAGGTGCTGCACCAGCTGGGCTACCGGGTCTCCGGCTCGGACCTGCAGGACTCCGCCGTCACTCGGCGTCTCGCGAGTCTGGGGATCCCGGTGCTTCCGACCCACGCGGCCGATCATGTCGCGGATGCAGACGTGCTGGTCGTATCCAGCGCGATCGACCCGACCAATCCCGAGGTTGCGGCCGCGCGGGCACGCGGTATCCCGATCGTGCGTCGAGCCGAGATGCTGGCCGAGCTGATGCGCTTCCGCTTCGGTATCGCGGTGGCCGGCACGCACGGCAAGACGACCACCACCAGTCTGATCGCCAGCATCCTCGGAGAGGGCGGTCTTGACCCCACCTTCGTGATCGGGGGCCGTCTGAACAGCACCGCCAGCCACTCCAGCCTCGGTCAGAGCGAGTACCTGGTCGCAGAGGCCGACGAGAGCGACGCGTCGTTCCTGCACCTGCAACCGATGATCAGCGTGGTCACCAACATCGATGCCGACCACCTGGGCACCTACGAGGGCGATTTCACGCGCCTGCGCGACACCTTCCTGGAATTCCTGCATCACCTGCCGTTCTACGGGCTGGCGGTGCTCTGCATCGACGACCCGGAGGTGCGCCGTCTGCTGAGCCGCCTCGAGCGCCCGCGCATCACCTACGGCTTCGACCGGGCCGCGGACGTGCGCGGGGCGAACCTGAGGCAGGCGGGGGTGCGCACGCACTTCGATCTCCACCTGCCGGACCGGGATCCCGTTCCGGTGACCCTGAATCTGCCGGGTCGTCACAATGTCCTGAACGCCCTCGCCGCCTCGGCAGTAGCGCACGAACTCGAGGTCCCGCCGGACGCGCTGCAGCGCGCGCTGGAGGGTTTCCAGGGCATCGGCCGGCGGTTCCAGGTGCAGGAATGCCCGATCGCGGGCGGGTCGGTGACGCTGGTGGACGACTACGGACATCACCCGCGGGAGATCGCGGCGACCCTCGAGGCAGTGCGTGCCGCCTGGCCCGGGCGCCGCGTCCTGCTGGTCTTCCAGCCGCACCGCTTCACCCGGACGCGCGACCTCTTCGAGGACTTCGCCGAAGTGCTGTCGGCTCCGGATGGGCTCGTGCTCCTCGATGTCTATCGGGCCGGGGAGACCCCGATACCCAGTGCCGACGGGCGCACCCTGGCCCGGGCGATCCGCCTGCGCGGCCGGGTCGAGCCGGTGTTCGTGGAGTCGGTGCACGCGGTTTCGGGTGTGCTGGCCGGTCTGCTGGCCCCCGGCGACGTGGTGATCACCCAGGGCGCCGGGGATATCGGGCAGCTCGCGGCGCGGCTTCCGGCCCTGTTGACGGAGGGGCGCAGATGATCGGCCATCCCGCCAATCTCCGCGTGCGCGGAAGACTGGAGCGCGACGTGCCGCTGGCCGGGATGACCTCCTGGCGGGTCGGCGGCCGGGCCGAGTGGCTGTTCGAGCCCGAGGACGTGGACGATCTCGCCCATTTTCTCGTGTCCGTGCCGGAGACCTTTCCGCGAACGCTGCTGGGTCTGGGCAGCAATGTCCTGGTCCGTGACGGGGGCATCGACGGCGTGGTGATCCACCTCTCCGGGACGCTGAACCAGCGTCTGCGCCTGGACGCCGAACGGGTGGAACTCGGTGCGGGGCTGGCCTGCGCCCAGGCGGCGCGGTTCTGCGCCGCGGAGGGTCTCACGGGGGCCGAGTTCCTCGCGGGCATACCGGGCACGATCGGGGGTGCACTGGCGATGAACGCCGGCGCATGGGGCGGCGAGATCTGGCCCCTGGTCGAGTGGGTGGAGACCATGGACCGCCAGGGCCTGCGGCTGGTCCGCACCCCCGGGGACTTCCAAATCGCCTATCGCAGTGTCACCGGTGCCGGGGAGGCGTTCTTTCTGCGCACCGTGCTGCGCCTGCAGCAGGGCGACCCGTCGGCCGCGCGCGCACGCATTCAGGACCTGCTGCGTGAACGCTCGGAGAAGCAGCCAGTGGGTCTGCCCTCGGGGGGATCCGTCTTCAGAAACCCCGCAGGCGGCCACGCGGCGGTGCTGATCGAGCAGGCGGGCCTGAAGGGTCTGCGGCGTGGCGGCGCCGAGGTGTCGCGCAAGCACGCGAACTTCATCACCCACGAGGGGACGGCCTGCGCGGCCGACATCGAATGGCTGATCGGGGAGGTCCAGCGGCGGGTCGAGGCCCGTTCCGGCATTCGCCTGATCCCGGAGGTTCAGGTGATCGGCCGCAAGGAGACGCAGCAATGACGAAGATAGCGGAGCGGTCCCGTCGCTACGGGCGGGTGGCCGTGTTGATGGGCGGCTGGTCCGGGGAGCGGGAGATCTCGCTGTTGAGCGGGGATGCGGTACTGCGGTCGCTGCTGCGCAGCGGCGTCGACGCGGTACCGATCGACCTGACCACGGAGCGGGCGCGCAGCCTGGACCTGCTGGGCTTCGACCGGGCCTTCATCGTCCTCCATGGCGAGGGCGGGGAGGACGGCACGCTTCAGGGCTGCCTGGACATCGCCGGTGTGCCCTACACCGGATCGGGCGTGCTGGGCTCGGCACTGGGAATGGACAAGCTGGCCTGCAAGCGTTTGTGGGCCGGCACCAACCTGCCCAGTGCGCCCTATCGGCTGCTGTCCAGGGACTTCGACCCGGAGGCGGTCGCCGACGCGCTGGGGCTGCCCCTGATCGTGAAGCCCTCCCGGGGCGGGTCCAGCCAGGGCCTGACCCGCGTCGAGAGCGTTGCCGCACTGCAGCCCGCGTACGAGGAGGCCTGCCGGCAGCCGGGCGCGGTCTTCGCCGAGGAGTGGATCGTCGGCCGCGAATTCACGGTGGCCATTCTCGACAACCAGCCATTGCCGGTGATCCAGATCGAGACGCCGGGCCGCTTCTACGACTACCACGCGAAATACGAGGCGGACACCACGCGCTACCTGTGCCCGCCGCCACTGGATTCCGCTGCATTGATCGAACTGCAGACCCTGGCGCTGAGCGCCTTTGCCGCGGCCGACGGCTACGGTTGGGGACGGGTGGACCTGCTCCAGGACGCCCATGGCGAGAACTACCTGATCGAGGTCAATACCGTTCCGGGCATGACCGCACACAGCCTGGTGCCGAAGGCCGCGGCGCAGGCGGGGATCGACTTCGACGAACTCTGTCTGCGCATCCTCGACACCAGTTTCCGACCGTCGGAGAGGGGTACCGATGGCGACGCGTAATCGCAGGCGCCAGCAGCGCACCGCCCTGCTGCAGAAGGCACGCCCGGTGCTGGGAGCGGGTGTTCGCGTTGCCGCCGGGATGGCACTGGCCGGGGCGGTGGTGCTGGCCGCGGGCCTGGTCGCGCGCATGGATCTCGACACCCTGCTGCGAATCGAGCGGGTGGAGTTGACCGAGGACCTCCGTCAGCTGCGCCTGGAAGACGTCGAGTCGGTGCTGGCCGGTCACGGGCGCGGGTTCTTCGTGATGGACCTCGACCGGGTGCGCGAGGAACTGGAGGCGATGCCCTGGGTGGAGTCGGCCCGGCTGCGCAGGCGCTGGCCGGAGACCCTCGAGGTCGCGATCACCGAGCCGGTGCCGGTCGCGCGCTGGGGCGGGGACCATCTTCTGGACCGCCAGGGCGGGGTCTTCGGCCCAGTGGACCTCGGGGACTGGGAGTTCCTGCCCGCGCTGGAGGGCGCGGCGGGCCGCCAGCTCGAGCTGATGCAGCGCTACCTGGAGGTGTCGGCACGACTCGCCGACATCGGTCTGGCCGTCTCCGGTGTCAGCGAGAGTGCCCGCAGGGCCTGGACGATACGACTGGAGAACGGCGGAGAGATCCTGATGGGCCGCGACAGCGATCTGTCCCGGCTGGAACAGCTGGTGCCGCTGATGCCGGTACTGCGCGAGCGGTCCCCCGAGCCCCTGGCGCGCGTGGACCTGCGCTATGCCCGGGGCGCCGCGGTGGCCTGGCAGACGGCCTCCGCCGGCCAAGACCCGGAGGCAACCACGCGATGAAACGGAACACGGGACGCAACGTGATGGCGAAGAGGGCGGTGGAACAGGGCCTGATCGTGGGCCTGGACATCGGTACGTCGAAGATCGAGGCCGTCGTCGGTGAGGTCAACGAGGACGGCGTGATCGAGATCATCGGGATCGGATCCTCGCCCTCGCACGGGCTGAAGAAGGGGGTGGTGGTCAACATCGAGTCCACTGTGCAGTCCATTCAGCGCGCGGTCGAGGAGGCCGAGCTGATGGCCGGCTGCGAGATCCACGCGGTCTACACCGGCATCGCCGGCAGCCACATCAAGAGCTACAACTCCACCGGCGTGGTCGCGATCCGCGTGCAGGAGGTCAGCATCAGCGACGTCGAGCGCGTGATCGACGCCGCCCGCGCGATCGCGATCCCGGCGGACCAGAAGATCCTGCACGTGCTGCCGCAGGAATACATCATCGACGGCCAGGAGGGCATCCGCGACCCGATCGGCATGTCCGGCGTCCGCCTCGAGGCCCGGGTGCACCTGGTCACCGGGGCAGTCTCCGCCGCCCAGAACATCGTGAAGTGCGTCGAGCGCTGCGGTCTGCGCGTGGACGACATCATCCTCGAACAGCTCGCCTCCAGCTACTCGGTGCTCACCGAGGACGAAAAGGACCTGGGCATCTGCCTGGTGGACATCGGCGGGGGGACGACCGACATCGCGGTCTTCGCGAACGGCGCGATCGCCCATAGCGCGGTGATCCCGATCGCCGGCGACCAGGTGACCAACGACATCGCCGTCGCGCTGCGCACCCCGACGCAGTACGCAGAGGAGATCAAGATCAAGTACGCCTGTGCGCTGCGGCAGCTGGCCGACCCCGGGGAGACCATCGAGGTGCCGGGGGTCGGCGACCGGCCCGCGCGGCGGCTGTCCCGACAGACCCTCGCGTCGGTCGTCGAGCCGAGGTACGAGGAGCTGCTGCAGCTGGTACAGGCCGAACTGCGGCGTTCGGGATCGGAAGAACTGATTGCCGCCGGCGTGGTGCTGACCGGCGGTTCCTCGCGCATGGAGGGTGTGGTCGATCTCGCCGAGGAGGTCTTCCACATGCCGGTGCGGCTCGGCATGCCGCACAGCGTCAGCGGACTGATCGACGTGGTGCGCAACCCCATCCATTCCACCGGCGTCGGGCTGCTGCTGTATGCCCAGCAGGCGCGGGCGGAACAGGAGGCGCGTCCGGTGGACACCGGTTTCCAGGGTGTCTGGCGGCGCATGAAGAACTGGTTTTCGGGGCATTTCTGACCCCTAAAGGGGTGCCGGCGGCCCGCTCGCCGACGGCACCAAGGTGACTCGACATCGACCCCACACAGGAGGGCACAACCATGACATTCGAACTGATGGATACCTTTACGCAGAGCGCCACGATCAAGGTGATCGGAGTGGGCGGGGGCGGCGGCAACGCCGTGCAGCACATGGTCTATTCGCAGCTGGAGGGCGTGGACTTCATCTGCGCCAACACCGATGCCCAGGCCCTGAAGAGCCTCGGCGCCAAGACGCTGCTGCAGCTTGGCGGCGATATCACCAAGGGGCTGGGCGCCGGTGCCGATCCTGCGGTGGGCCGCGAGGCGGCGCTGGAGGATCGCGAACGCATCCAGGAACTGCTGCAGGGGGCCGACATGGTCTTCATTACCTCAGGCATGGGTGGCGGCACCGGCACCGGCGCGGCCCCGGTGGTCGCGCAGCTCGCCAAGGAGATGGGGATCCTGACCGTCGCCGTCGTCACCAAGCCGTTTCCCTTTGAGGGCAAGAAGCGCATGCAGGTGGCGATGTCCGGCATCAAGGCGCTGACCGAGCAGGTCGATTCGCTGATCACCATCCCGAACGAGAAGCTGCTGACGGTCCTGGGCAAGAACACCAGCCTGCTCGACGCCTTCAAGGCAGCGAACGATGTGCTCTTCGGTGCCGTGCAGGGAATTGCCGAGCTGATCACCCGCCCGGGCCTGATCAACGTCGACTTTGCCGACGTGCGCAACGTGATGCGCGAGATGGGCATGGCGATGATGGGCACGGGTTCCGGGGCCGGCGAGGACCGGGCGCGGCAGGCGGCCGAGGCGGCGATCGCGAGCCCGCTGCTGGAGGACATCGACATCTCCGGGGCGCGCGGCATCCTGGTGAACGTGACCGGTGGCCTGGATGTCGGGATCGGGGAGTTCGAGGAGGTCGGCGAGGCCGTGAAGGCGCTGGCGTCCGAGGATGCGACGGTCGTGGTCGGCACGGTGATCGATCCCGAGATGACGGACGAACTGCGGGTGACCCTGGTCGCGACCGGACTGGGCAGTCCTGCCAAGCAGGCCGCTCCCGAGCGTCCGAGTGTCCGGGTCGTGGATGCCGCGCCCCCGCGCCGTGTCGCCGGCTCCGATCTCGAGGGACTGGAGCGGCCGACCGCGCTGCGCCGTGGCGAGGGCAACGCCGCGGTGGACTACGCGGGACAGACCGGGATCGACGTGCTCGACATTCCGGCCTTTCTGCGCAAGCAGGCGGACTGAGGCGCAACTATGCAGGATGAGCGGAATCCTGCAATAATGCTGTCATTGTTGTGCGCAAGTCCGGGCCCGTGTTGACTTTCGGGCCCGGACCACGACCCCCATCCCTGGAGTGAGCTTGCGTTGATCAGGCAGAGAACGCTCAAGAACAGTATCCGCGCCACGGGTGTCGGCCTGCACACCGGCGAGAAGGTGACACTGACCCTGCGGCCCGCCGCACCCAACACGGGTGTGGTCTTTCACCGCTCGGATCTCGATCCGGCGGTATCGATCAATGCGGCCGCGGAGAATGTCGGCGATACCCGGCTGTCCACCACGCTGGTCCGTGACGGGGTGCGCGTCTCCACCGTCGAACACCTGCTGTCGGCCGTGGCCGGCCTCGGCATCGACAACCTGCACGTGGATGTCAGTGCGTCCGAGGTCCCGATCATGGATGGCAGCGCGGGGCCGTTCGTGTTCCTGTTGCAGTCGGCAGGGCTGGAGGAGCAGAACGCGGCGAAGAAGTTCATCCGCATCAAGCGCACGGTGGAGATCCACGACGACGACAAATGGGTGCGCTTCGATCCCTACGAGGGCTTCAAGGTCGGTTTCTGCATCGACTTCGAGCATCCGATGTTCACCAGTGGGAGCCAGCGTGCGGAGCTCGACTTCTCCTCCACGTCCTTTGTGCGGGAGGTGTCCCGGGCCCGGACCTTCGGCTTCATGCGGGATATCGAGGCCCTGCGTGCCAACCAGCTGGCGCTCGGGGGCAGCCTCGACAACGCGATCGTGCTGGACGATTTCAAGATCCTGAACGAGGACGGCCTGCGTTACGAAAACGAACTCGTGAAGCACAAGATCCTCGACGTGGTCGGCGACCTGTACCTGCTCGGACACAGCCTCATCGGCGCGTTCACCGGACACAAGTCGGGTCATGCGCTGAACAACCAGCTGATCCGACAGCTCAAGCAGGATCAGGAGGCCTGGGAACTGGTCACCTTCGAGGATGCGTCGCAGCCGCTGCCGATCTCCTTCGGGCAGCTGACCCAGACCCTGGGCGGCGCCTGACCAACCCGGATCGGTCGGGACACGCCCGGCCGCGACCTGCGCGTCACCGACTGCCGGAGCCCCGACGTGCCAGACGCCTCAGCGCGTCGGCGAGGCGCCGATCGGTGATACCGGACGCAGCAGCCCGCAGGGCCTGGCTCGCCGAGGAGGGCATCGTCCGTTCCGTTTGCGGTGCCATGGGCGTCGCTGCCGGAACGGGTGCCGAGATGACCACGCGAACCTGTTCGATTGCCGGATACCCGGCTGCGTTCAGCGTCTTTCGCATGTCCCGCTGCAGGAAGCGCAACTCGGTTGCGCAGGCCGGGTCGCGGCAGGCGATGACCAGGGTGCCGCCATCCGTGGTCACGTCGATGCGACGCTGCTCCAGGAGCGGTCCGAGGATGCCCTCGAGGGCTCGGCGGATGCCGGCATCACCGCGCGAGCGCATGCGCCACGCCGGATCGATGTAAGAGGCCAGCGGCCGCGGCGCCGATCGTTTTCCATCCCCGTTCCGGTTCATCCCGCCTCCGCCGGAGCCAGCATGGCTCGAGTATAACCGGCGAGGCCCGCCGTGGGTGTCCTGGCGGGCCGGGACGTTCACCGCGGTATGCGGTATCCTACCGGGCTTTCATCGTGTTGTTCTGCACAGGGTCTCATGGTCACCAGTCTCGTACGCAAGTTGTTCGGCAGCCGCAACGATCGCGCGATCAAGCGCTACCAGCGGGTGGTACGCGTGATCAATGCCGTGGGCGAGGAGATCGATCGCCTCTCGGATTCGGAACTTGCGGGCAAGACGGCCGAGCTGCGCGGCCGGCTGCAGGGCGGCGAGAGCCTGGAGGGCCTGCTGCCCGAGGCCTTCGCGGTATGCCGGGCGATGAGTGCAAGGACGCTGGGCATGCGGCACTTCGACGTGCAGCTGATCGGCGGCATGGTGCTTGATGAAGGGCGCATCGCCGAGATGCGCACCGGCGAGGGCAAGACGCTGGTCGCGACCCTGAACGGCTACCTGAACGCGCTCTCGGGCGATGGTGTGCACCTGGTCACGGTCAACGACTACCTCGCGCGCCGTGACGCCGTCTGGATGGGCCGGCTGTACCACGCGCTCGGCCTCTCGGTGGGTGTGATCAACAGCTCGGGCGGGCTGGGCGCGGACACCTCCTCCTACCTCTACGATCCGGACTATCACCCGGAGGGCGAGGGCCACCCGCGTCTGCGCCCGGCGACCCGGCGCGAGGCCTATGCGGCCGACATCACCTACGGCACCAACAACGAATTCGGCTTCGACTATCTGCGCGACAACATGGCCTTCCGCGCAGAGGACCGGGTGCAGCGCAAGCTGAACTACGCGATCGTGGACGAGGTGGACTCGATCCTGATCGACGAGGCCCGCACGCCGCTGATCATCTCCGGCCCGAGCGGCGACAGTTCGGAGATGTACACGCGCATGAACACCATCGTGCCGCAGCTGACGCAGCAGGAGGACGAGGAGTCCCCGGGCGACTACTACGTGGACGAGAAGGCCAAGCAGGTCTTTCTGAGTGAAGAGGGACAGGAACGCGTCGAGCAGCTGCTGCACGAGCACCAGCTCCTCGAGGAGCACCAGACGCTCTACGATGCGGCCAGCATCCCGGTGCTGCATCACCTGAACGCGGCACTTCGGGCCCACGCGCTATTCAAGCGCGACGTGGCCTACCTGGTGCGGGAAGGCAAGATCCTCATCATCGACGAGTTCACCGGCCGCACCATGCCCGGCCGGCGCTGGTCCGAAGGCCTGCACCAGGCGATCGAGGCCAAGGAGGGGGTGCCGATCCAGCAGGAAAACCAGACCCTGGCGTCTATCACCTTCCAGAACTACTTCCGTCTCTACGAGAAGCTGGCGGGGATGACCGGTACCGCCGACACCGAGGCCTACGAATTCCAGACCATCTATGCCCTCGAGGTGGTGGTGATTCCGGGCAACAGGCCCCTGAACCGCAATGACATGCAGGATCTGGTCTACCTAACGCAGGACGAGAAGTTCAACGCCATCAGCAAGGAGATCAACTGGTGCGTGGAGCACCAGCAGCCCGTGCTGGTGGGTACGGCCTCGGTGGAGGCCTCCGAGCGGCTGGCCGGTGCGCTGAAGCGGACCGGTATCCGCTTCGAGGTCTTGAACGCGAAGCAGCACGAGCGCGAGGCCCACATCATCGCCCAGGCCGGTCGGCCCGGTGCGGTGACCATCGCGACGAACATGGCCGGCCGTGGCACCGACATCGTGCTGGGCGGTGGCCTGGACGCCGAACTGGAGGCCCTGGGCGACCATCCGGATGAGGCCGAGGTGGAGCGCGTGAAGGCCGAGTGGCAGCAGCGCCACAACGCGGTGGTCACGGCCGGCGGGCTGCACATCATCGGTTCCGAGCGCCACGAATCCCGCCGCATCGACAACCAGCTGCGGGGGCGGTCGGGGCGCCAGGGCGACCCGGGCTCCAGTCGGTTCTTCCTGTCGCTGGAAGACAACCTGATGCGCATCTTCGCCTCGGAGCGGGTCCGGGGTCTGATGCAGCGGCTGGGCATGGAGCAGGGCGAGGCCATCGAGAATGCATGGGTGAGCCGTGCGATCGAGAACGCCCAGCGCAAGGTCGAGGCCCACAACTTCGACATCCGCAAGCAGCTGCTCGAGTACGACGACGTCGCCAACGACCAGCGCCGGGTGATCTATGAGCAGCGTGCGGAACTGCTGACGGCCGAGGACATCTCGGACACCATCGACGCGCTGCTGCTGGACGTGGTGAACGGGGGGGTTAGCCGCTACATCCCGCCGGGCAGCGTCGAGGACGAATGGGATGTCTCGGGCCTGACCAGCTATCTGGCCTCCGAGTTCGGGCTCGAACTGCCGGTGCAGGACTGGCTCGACAACGAGAAGGACCTCCACGAGGAGCCCCTGCGCGAGCGGATCGTGGACAAGGCGCGTGCGGTGATCGAGGAAAAGCGGGCCGCGATGGGCGACGACCTGATGAAGCGGCTGCAGCGCGACGTGATGCTGCAGGTGCTGGACAGCCAGTGGAAGGAGCACCTGGCGGCGATGGACTACCTGCGTCAGGGCATCGGCCTGCGCGGCTACGCGCAGCGCAACCCGAAGCAGGAATACAAGCGCGAGGCCTTCGCGATGTTCGAGGCCCTGCTCGAGCGGATCAAGCACGATGTGATCAAGATGCTGCTGCGCCTGCAACTGCGCTCCGAGAGTGCGGCGGAGGAGTTCGGCCGCCGCTTCGCGCGCGCGCCAGAGGGCATCCAGTTCAAGCACGAGGATCCGGGCAGCCCGCTGCGGGATCGGGAGGAACGGGCGGAGGCCCCGGATTCGGCCCAGCCCTTCCGGCGCGAGGGGCCGAAGCTGGGCCGGAACGATCCCTGCTGGTGCGGTTCCGGCAAGAAATTCAAGCACTGCCACGGCCGCCTGAGCTGAGTCCGCGCCGTGGCCGTCGCGCTGCAGGCTCCGGGCCGCCTGGCCCCGGTGCGCGGGATCCGACTCGCGGCATGTGCCGCCGGGATCCGCTACCGGGGCCGGGACGACCTGGTGCTGATCGATGCGGGCCGGGACGCGGCGGTCGCCGCACTGTTTACCCGTAACGCCTTCTGCGCCGCGCCGGTGCATATCGCCCGCGAGCACCTCGCCGCGGGCCGCCCGCGCTGGCTGCTGATCAATGCCGGTAACGCCAACGCCGGGACCGGGACGGCGGGGCTTGCCGCGTCCCGCAAGACCTGTGCGGACCTCGGGCGGATCCTGGACGCGCCGGCGCAGTCGGTGCTGCCCTTTTCCACCGGTGTGATCGGCGAGCCGCTGCCGGTCGAGCCCATCGCGGCCGCGCTGCCCGCGCTCGCCGAAGGGCTTGAAGCCGACGGCTGGCTGGCCGCGGCCCGGGCGATCATGACCACCGACACCGTGCCCAAGGGTGCCAGCCGGACGATCGCCCTGAGCGGCGGCACCGTGACCGTGACCGGCATCGCCAAGGGATCGGGCATGATCCACCCGGACATGGCGACGATGCTGGCCTTCATCGGCACCGATGCGGGACTCGACGCGGATCTGCTGCGGCAATTGCTCACCGAGGCGGTGGAACACAGCTTCAACGCGATCACCGTGGACGGAGACACCTCCACCAACGACGCGGTGGTCGGCATCGCAAGTGGCGCGAGCGGCGTGACCGTGTCGCCCGGCCCGGACCTGGAGCGCCTCGCCGCGGCCCTGAACGCAGTGTGTCTGGAGCTTGCCGAGGCCATCGTGCGTGACGGCGAGGGTGCGACGAAATTCGTCCGGGTCACGGTGCAGACGGCCCGGGACCCCCACGAGGCGCGCCGGGTGGCCGAGGCCGTCGCGCTCTCGCCACTGGTGAAGACGGCGCTGTTCGCATCCGATCCCAACTGGGGGCGGATCCTCGCCGCGGTCGGCCGCGCCGGGGTGGAGGATCTGCGGATCGGGGACGTCGGCATCGCGGTGAACGGCGTCCGCATCGTCTCGGCGGGCGGCCGTGCGCCGGACTACACCGAGGAGGCCGGCCAGCAGGCCTTCGGCGCAGCCGAACTCGACATCGTGATCGACCTTGCGCGCGGCGGCGCCGGATACCGCAAGTACACCTGTGACCTCTCCTACGACTACGTCCGGATCAACGCCGACTACCGGTCCTGAGGACCGGATACGCGTCGCCATCGGCCTGCTGCGCGATGCGGCGGGCCGCGTGCTGATCAGCCGCCGCACGGGCCGCGTGCACCTGTCCGGTCTGTGGGAGTTTCCGGGTGGCAAGTGTGCGCCGGGAGAGAGTGCCCGCGGTGCGCTCGAGCGGGAGCTGCGCGAGGAGCTGGAGGTGGAGGTGGTGGAGGCCACCCGTATCCTGACGGTCCGCCATGACTATCCCGAACGGAGGGTGGAACTGGCAGTGTTCCGGGTCGATGCCTGGCGGGGGGGGGCGCGGCCCCGCGAGGCGCAGCCCCTGTGCTGGGCGGAGCCGGCCGAACTCGCGGGCTTGCGGTTCCCCGAGGCCAGCCGGGCCATCGTCAATGCCGCCCGTCTGCCGGAACTCTACCTGATCTCGCCGGATCCGGACTCCCCGGCCGCGGTGGAGTACGAGGCCCGCCGCGTTGCCCGCCGGCTCGCCCGCGGCGGCATTCGGCTGCTGCAGATCCGCGCCCCCGGGCTCGGGCGGGCCGCCTTTCTCGATTATGCGCGCAGGCTGATGGACGCCGCCGCCGGGCACGGGGCCGAGGTGCTGGTGAATGCGCCGGAGGCCTGGCGCGAGGCCCTGCCGCCGGCGGGCTGTCACCTGCCCGAACGGCGCCTGCGCACGCTCGCCGCGCGTCCGCACGGCGATGGCTGGATCGCGGCATCGGTGCACGACGTCGAGGGCCTCGAGCGCGCGATGGCGTTGCCGGTGGACTTCGTGGTCGCGGGGCCGATCGAACGGACCCGCACCCACCCGGATGCACAGCCGATCGGGATCTCCGGCCTCGCGGCCCTCTGCGAGCGGGCATCCTGCCCGGTGTTCGCGCTGGGAGGTCTGCAACCCGGGGATCTCGGGCGGCTGCGGGCGGTCGGCGCGCAGGGGATCGCGGGCATCCGGGGCCTGCTGGACTGACCCGCGCGACAGAAGGGGGGCCTGAAGCCGCGCCCGCCCGTCCCGGCGGACCTCAGATCGCGCAGCAGCTCAGATGGAAGGGCAGGTCGCGGGAGACGATCCGGGGGCGGTCGTGGAAGTCGCCGGGATCGAGAAAGCGCACCGTGAAGCGCTGCCGCCCGGCACTGATCTCCGGATAGCACTGCTGGTCGGCGCTGATGCTCACCCGCAGCATCTGCCAGGCATAGCTTGTGTCCAGCCCCTGCTCGTAGTAGCCATCGTGGGCGACCACGCTGCGCGGCTGACCCGCGGCGCGGATGAATGTCAGCACCTGGGTGATGGCCTCTGCCACCGATTCCAGCGGCCGGAACCATTCGAGGAGCAGCTCCGCGCGCGCCGCCGCCGGCTGCGAAAGCCAGTAGTGATAGATCGGCAGGTCGAAGTCGCAGGCACCACCCGGCAGCGCGGTGCGCTGGCGCACGCTGGTGTAGAACTCGTTGCCCTTCACCGCATGGTCGAGGCTGCCCACCTGGTCTTCCAGCCGCGCGAGCAGCCGTCGCTGCCCCTCCGTCGTCAGCGCCAGGCGTTCCTGGTCCACTCCGGGCTGGGCCGCGAAGCGGTTCAGGTTCGCGATCTGACGCTCGATCTCGCCCATCAGCTCGCGCTTCACGTCCACCCGCCCCGCCAGCGCATAGATGTCCACGAGCACGGTCAGTGCGTGGTGGTGGTCGAAGTCCCGGGCCGCGAGGCTGCTGCTGCGAAAGCGCTCCAGCAGGGTCTCGAGACGGAGCAGCAGCCGTACGCGCTCGTGCAGGGGCTGTTCGAATGTCAGCGTCGACTCGGTCAAGGGGTACCATCCGGCGAATTGGTGCCCAGTATCAGGCATGTTCCCGGTGCATTTCCACCCGGATTCCGGGGCGGCGGACGATGCCCACCGGCGTGGTGCCGGCCTGCCGGGAGAATGTTCCTCAGCCTGCGGCGTCCCGGTAGCGCCTGTCCAGCCCGCGCACCCGCGCGATCAGTTCCCTCGGGCCGAGGCTGCCGTCGTTCTCGATCACATCATCCGCCGCCTGCCGGCGCGCATCGCGGGACGCCTGGCTCCGGACCATGCGCCAGGCCTCCTGCGGATCGATGCCATCACGCGCGACCACGCGCTGCACCTGTAGCGTCTCCGGACAGTCGACCAGCAGGATCCGGTCGACCCGGTCCTGCCAGCCGGCCTCCAGCAGCAGCGGGATCACCAGCAGTACATAGGGCGTCTCCTCCGGCAGCTCGGCCAGCCGCTGCCGCATCCGGGCGTCGATGGCCGGATGCGTGATCGCCTCCAGCCGGCGGCGCCGGGAGGTATCCTGGAAGACGCGGCTGCGCAGCGCGGCCCGGTCCAGGCTGCCATCCGGGCAGAGCAGGCCCGACCCGAGGCTGCGGCAGATCTCCGCGAGTGCGGGCTCGCCCGGCGCCACGACCTCCCGCGCGATCCCGTCGGTATCGATCACGGGCGCGCCCAACTGCTCGAAGATTGCCGAGACCGTGCTCTTGCCGCTGCCGATTCCCCCGGTCAGCCCGATCCTGAGCATGATCAGGGCAGGTACAGGGCCAGCAGCGCATCGCCCCAGATCAGCGCGATCCAGCCGGCGGCAGCAAGGTAGGGGCCGAAGGGGATCGGGATGTTCCGGTCCCGGCCGCGGAGCAGGATCAGGGCGACGCCGACGATCGCCCCGACCAGTGACGCGAGCAGGAGGACCAGGGGCAGGGCCTGCCAGCCGAGCCAGGCCCCGAGGGCCGCGAGCAGCTTGAAGTCGCCGTAGCCCATCCCCTCCTTGCCGGTGAGCAGGCGGAACCCGTGGTACACCAGCCAGAGCGCGAGGTAGCCGGCGATCGCGCCAATGACTGCCGATTCGAGATCGGTGAAGACCCCGAAGTAGTTGATCGCGAGCCCGGACCACAACAGCGGCAGCGTCAGCTGATCGGGCAGCAGCGTGGTGCGCGCGTCGATCCCTGCGGCGGCGACCAGGATTCCCGTGAAGAGAAGCGCGGCCGCACCCGCGGCCGTTGGCCCGAAATGCAGGATGCTGATCGCGAAGAGTACCGCCGTGAGCAGCTCCACGAGCGGGTACTGCCAGGAGATCCGGTTCGCGCAGCCCGGGCAGCGCCCGCGCAGCAGTAGGTAGCTCAGCAGCGGAATGTTCTCGTGGGCGCGTATCTCGCGGCTGCACCGCGGACATCGGGATCGGGGCCACCACAGGTCGAAGCGGGCGGGTGCGGTCTCGGGTTCCGGCTGCTCGAGGATCGCGCGGGCCTCCTCCTCCCACGCCCGTTGCATCATCAGCGGCACGCGATGGATGACCACGTTCAGGAAGCTGCCGATCATCAGGCCGAACAGCGCGGCGATCGGCACGGACCAGAGCGCGAGGGGCTCCAGCAAGGCGGCCATCACCGTGCCGCCCGCGCCCCCGACACGCGTTCGGATGCGGGCACTAGATGACCTGGCCGAGCATGAAGATGGGCAGGTACATCGCGATGACGAGGCCGCCGATGAGCACGCCGAGGACCACCATGATCAGCGGTTCGAGCAGGCTGGACAGGCTGTCCACCGCATTGTCGACCTCTTCTTCGTAGAAATCCGCGACCTTGGCCAGCATCGCGTCCAGGGAACCGGACTCCTCTCCGATCGCGACCATCTGCACCACCATGTTCGGGAAGATGCCGACGTTGCGCATCGACCACTGCAGCTGCGCGCCGGCCGCGGTCTCCTCCCGCATGCGCTCGGTCGCCTCGCCATAGAGGGCGTTGCCGGTCGCGCCCGCAACCGACCGCAGTGCATCCACCAGCGGTACACCGGCCGCGAACATCGTGGACAGGGTCCGCGCGAAGCGGGCGATCGCCGCCTTGCGCAGGATGGGTCCGACGGCCGGGATCTTCAGCACCAGGATGTCGATGCTGCGCCGGAATCGCGGCGAGCGCAGATGGATCTGCCGGAACAGGAATACGCCGAGCACCACCAGGCCCAGCACCACCCACCACCAGCTCTGCGCGAAGCTCGACAGGTTCACGACCATGCGCGTGAAGGCCGGGAGATCGGCGCCAAAGCCCACGAAGAGGGCCTCGAACTGGGGGACCACGAAGATCAGCAGGATGGCGGTGACCGCGATCGCCACGACGATCACCGCGGCGGGGTAGAACATCGCCTTCTTGATCTTGGCCTTCAGGCTCTCCGTCTTTTCCTTGTAGGTCGCGATCTTGTCGAGCAGGGTCTCGAGGGTTCCCGACTGCTCGCCCGCCTCGACCAGATTGATCACGAGGTCGTCGAAGTACTTCGGATGCTTCGACAGCGCTGCGGCGAAGGTCTCGCCGCCCTCGACCTGGCCCTTCAGGTCCATGATCAGTTCCGACATCGCCGGGTTGTCATGACCCCGGCCGACGATGTCGAAGGCCTGCACCAGCGGCACGCCGGAGCTCAGCATCGTGGTCATTTGGCGCAGGAAGTAGGCGACATCGACCGGCTTGATCTTCTTCTTGGTCGAGAACAGCGGCTTCGGCTTCTTGCGGATCTTCAGCACGTTGATGCCGTTGCGCCGAAGATCGGCGCGCGCGCTGATCTCGCTGTCCGCCGGCGTCTCGCCCTTGACGCGGGCACCCCGCTTGTTCAGGCCTTCCCAGAGGAAGATCGTCTCGGTATTCGCCATCGCTTCCGCTAATCCGTGGTCACGCGGTTGACTTCCTCGAGGCTGGTGAAGCCTGCCTTGGCCTTCAGCAGTCCGGCGCGACGCAGGTCGTTGATTCCGTCACGATCCGCCTGGTCCGCCAGTTGCATGCTGTTACAGCCCTCCAGGATCAACCGCTGCATTGCTTCGGAGATCGGCAGCACCTGGTAGATGCCGACCCGACCCTTGTAGCCGCCGGTGCACTGATCGCAGCCGACGGGCTTGTAGAGCGTCATCCCAGAAGCTATATCGTCCGCGGTGAAGCCTTCCTTTAGCAGAACTTCTTCCGGAAGCTGCTCCGGCGCCTTGCATGCCGGGCACAACCGCCGCGCCAGGCGCTGCGCGATGATCAGCAGGATGGAAGAGGCGATGTTGTAGACCGGAACCCCCATGTTCGCGAGGCGGGTCAGGGTCTGCGGCGCGTCGTTGGTGTGCAGCGTGGACAGTACCAGATGACCCGTCTGCGCCGCCTTGATCGCGATCTCCGCGGTCTCGAGGTCCCGGATCTCGCCCACCATGATCACGTCCGGGTCCTGGCGCAGGAAGGCGCGCAGGGCGTTGGCGAAGGTCAGCCCGATCTTCGGATGGACGTTGACCTGGTTGATGCCCGGCATGTTGATTTCGGCTGGGTCTTCCGCGGTGGAGATGTTGCGGTCGTTGGTGTTGAGGATGCCGAGGCCGGTGTAGAGGGAGACCGTCTTGCCCGATCCGGTGGGGCCGGTGACCAGGATCATCCCGTAGGGGCGTTTCAGCGCATCCAGATAGAGCTTCTTCTGCTCCTCCTCGAAGCCCAGCACGTCGACGCTCAGGATGCTCGCGTCCGAGTCGAGGATACGCATCACGATCTTTTCGCCGTACAGCGTCGGCAGGCTGTTCACGCGAAAGTCCACCGCACGGGTGCGGGAGAGCTTGAGCTTGATGCGCCCGTCCTGAGGGACGCGGCGTTCCGCGATGTCCATCTGCGACATCACCTTCACGCGAGCGATGATCCGCATCGCCATCGCCAGCGGCGGATGTCCGACATCATGGAGCATGCCGTCGACGCGGAAGCGCACCCTGAAGTCGCGCTCGTAGGGCTCGAGGTGGATGTCCGACGCCTTGCGGCGGATCGCGTCCAGCATCAGCTTGTTCACGAAGCGCACCACTGGCGCGTCGTCGATGCCCTCGCTGGAGCTTTCCTCGCGATCGTCGGCCTCCTCGCTCGCGACCGCCAGGTCGCCGAAGCCGTCGTCGTCGAGCTCCTCCATCATCGCCATCGCGGCGTTCAGCGAGTCCTCGATCAGACGGTCGAGCTTGTGATGCTCCACCAGCACCGTCTCGATGGTGAGGCCGGTGGCGAACTTGAATTCGTCCGAGGCGGTGAGGTTGGTCGGGTCGGAGATCGCGACGAAGAGCCGGGTGCCGCGCTGCAGCAGCGGCAGTGCGTGGTGTTTCCGGACCAGGGTCTCGTTCAGGTGTTCCTTGGGCAGCAGGTCCCGGTCGAATGCCGCGAGGTCGAAGATTGGGAGACCGAATTCCTCGCCGGCCGCCTCGGCCAGCCGCGCCTCGGAGATCTTCGTGCGGGTTGCCAGAAGCGCCACCAGCGGGGTCTGCTGCTCCCGGGCCTCATCGGCCAGGGCCGCGATCAATCCCGGCTCCGCAAGGCCGGCATCCACGAGTCGGCGGGCCAGGCCCGGCAAACGGGCAGCCGCCGCCATAGAGGGTGAAGTCGTCGCCATGAGCCCAGAGTGTCTCCACCAGTCACTTGGGTCAACACTTTAATGAGTTGCTGGACAAAAAAGAAGGACCCCCGTGGCGCCTTCGGGGATTGCTGTGGGCCATCCTGGGGGCAGGGCCACTCCGGGGACAGATTTCAAACCTGCCCCCAGTCCCACAGCCCCTGTTCCTGCCGGGCCAGGGGCTTGACGCGGCCGCTTCCGTTCGACGACAATGCGCGGCTTGATCGAGGAGGGGTTCCCGAGCGGTCAAAGGGGGCAGACTGTAAATCTGCTGGCTCAGCCTTCGGAGGTTCGAATCCTCCCCCCTCCACCAGGTTTCCAAAGTCACGGGCCGGGCGGGCGGTGGCGTCGATCAGCATCGGTTCTGCGGGTGTAGTTCAATGG